>NZ_SMKP01000257.1:0-12559 GCF_004349015.1 Nonomuraea diastatica | reverse complement strand
CCCACCCACTAGGCAGGGAGCAGTGATGTTCACCGGAATCATTGAGGAAAAGGGCGAGGTCGTGGCCATCGAGAGATCGGGAGGCGGAGCCCTGCTGTCGGTGCGCGGGCCGCTCGTCACCTCCGACGCCCGGCATGGCGACTCCATCGCGGTCAACGGCGTGTGCCTCACGGTCGTGACGGCCGGGGACGACGTGTTCACCGTCGACGTGATCAGGGAGTCGCTCGACCGCAGCTCCCTGGGCGCGCTGATCGAGGGCTCCGCCGTCAACCTGGAGCGCTCCGTACGCGCCGACCAGCGCCTGGGCGGCCACATCGTGCAGGGTCACGTGGACGGCACCGCCACGCTGCTGTCCAGGGAGCCCGGTGAGAGCTGGGACGACGTGCGCTTCTCGCTGCCGGAGCCGCTCGCCCGGTACGTCGCGGAGAAGGGCTCGATCGCCATCGACGGAATCAGCCTGACGGTCACGACGGTTGACGACGAAAGCTTCGGCGTGAGCCTCATCCCGACCACGCTGAAGCTCACCACTCTGGGTGACCGCCAGGTGGGCGACATGGTGAACATCGAGGTCGACGTGATCGCCAAGTATGTGGAGAGGCTGGTGGCCAGGCAGTGAACTGGGCCAACGCCGGATTTGAGATATTCGGCACGCATGTGTTGTGGACCGACTTGGTGGGAAACATCGCCGCCCTGTCGACGGTCCTGCTCGCCATCCGCAAGTCGATGTGGACGTGGCCGGTCCAGTTCACCGGCTCGGTGTTGTTGTTCATCGCCTCCATCAACGCGCACATCACCGGCAACGCGCTCAAGCAGGCGATGTTCGCCGGCCTGGCGATCTACGGGTGGTGGGCCTGGCGGCGCGGCACCGAGAACGGCAGGCGGCTGGCCATCCGCCCGGCGGAGTGGTGGGAACGGCTCGTCCTGATCGGTTTCATGGTGCTGGGCACCTCCGCGGTCGGCCTGCTCTTCTATGCCACGGGCCTGTCGTGGGGCGCCACGGTGCCGCTGCCTGAGGGCGCCTTCCTGGTGGCGGCCGACGCCTACATCTTCGTCGGCAGCGCGATGGCCACCTGGGCCCAGGGCAGGGCGCTGGTGGACTTCTGGATCGTGTGGGTGGCCGTCGACCTGGTGGGGGTGCCGGTGGCGTTCTACTCGGGGCTGGTGGTCTCCGGATCCGTGTACGGCGTGTTCCTCGTGCTGGTCCTCGTCGGGTTCGTGCAGTGGCTGCGCGAATCCCGTACGATCCGGCTGGACGCCGACCGCGAGACCGCGGCGGTGGTGCAGTGAACGACATCAAGCTCGATCCCATCGAACGCGCCATCGAGGACATTCGCGCCGGCAAACCCGTCGTGGTCGTCGACGACGAGAGCCGGGAGAACGAAGGCGACCTCATCTTCGCCGCCGTCAAGGCCACGCCCGACCTGTGCACGTTCACGATCCGGCACACCAGCGGCATGATCTGCGTGGCCATGGAGGGCAAGGAGCTCGACCGGCTCGGCCTGCCCCTCATGGTCTTCCACAACACGGAGCGCATGCGCACGGCGTACACGATCACCGTGGACGCGCGCGACGGCGTCACCACGGGCATCTCCGCCGCCGACCGGGCCCAGACCATCCGCACGCTCGCCGACTCCGCCACCGAGCCCGACGAGCTCGTACGGCCCGGCCACATCTTCCCGCTGCGCTACCACGAGGGCGGCGTGCTGGCCAGGCGCGGCCACACCGAGGCGGCCGTCGACCTGGCCAGGGCGGCCGGGCTGTCGGCGGCGGGCGCGCTGGCGGAGGTCGTCAACGACGACGGCACCATGGCCAGGCTGCCCGAGCTGCGCCGCTTCGCCGACGAGCACGATCTGGCCCTGGTCTCGATCGAGCAGCTCGCCGACCACCGCCGCCGCGCCGAGAGCATGGTCACCAGGGTCGCCGAGACGCGGCTGCCCAACGCGCACGGCATGTGGCGGGCGTACGGCTACGCCAGCGCGCTCGACGGCGGCGAGCACGTGGCCCTCGTCTACGGCGACCTGACCGGCGGCGAGAACATCCTGGTCAGGGCCCACTCCGAATGCCTGACCGGTGACGTGTTCGGCTCGTTGCGCTGCGACTGCGGGGTCCAGCTCGACCATGCCATGGCGGCCATCGCGGAAGAGGGCCGCGGCGTGGTCGTCTACCTGCGCGGCCACGAGGGCAGGGGCATCGGCCTGCTGGCCAAGCTCAGGGCGTACAGCCTGCAGGACAACGGCAGCGACACCGTCGACGCCAACGTGGAGCTGGGGTTGCCGGTGGACGCACGCGAGTTCTCCAACGCGGCGCAGATCCTCGCCGACCTCGGGGTGAAGTCGGTGCGGCTGCTCACCAACAACCCGGCCAAGCTCAAGGGCATGGACGGCTACGGCATCAAGGTGCTCGGCCGCGAACCCATGCCGGTGGCCATGAACCCCCACAACGAGCGTTATCTCCTGGCCAAGCGCGACCGGCTCGGCCACGACATCGCCACGACATCGGGGAGGCGTCATGAGCGGTGAAGGACGGCCCGGGGCCGTGGCGCCGGACGCGTCCGGGCTGACGGTGGGGGTGGTGGCGGCGAGCTGGCACGCCACGATCACCGACCAGCTGGTGGCGCGGGCCGTGCAGGCGTGCGACGACAGCGGCGCCGTGGCGACGGTGGTGCGGGTGCCGGGTTCGCTGGAGATCCCGGTGGTGGCCCAGGCGCTGGCCCGCCGCTGCGACGCCGTCGTGGCGCTGGGCGCGGTCATCAAGGGCGAGACCGCCCATTTCGACTATGTCTGCGACTCGGTGACCTCGGGGCTGACCCGGATCTCGCTGGACGAGCGGACACCGGTCGGCAACGGCGTGCTCACCTGTGAGTCGCTCGACCAGGCTCTTGACCGTTCCGGCCTGCCGGGCAGCAAGGAGGACAAGGGATACGAGTCGGCCGTCGCCGCGCTCGAGACCGCCCTCCTGCTCCGGGACCTCCGTTAGCGTGCGGTAGGTTTCCTTCGTGTCACAGCCCACACCGCCCCTGCCCATCACCTGGCGTCCACGCCGGGCGAGGATCGTCGCCTACGGATTCGCCGTGCTGATCGTGCTGGGGGCGGTGGTCATGGCGGTGCTCATCGCCGCGCCGTTCAAGCTGCCCGACCGGGTGGCGATCGTGGCGTTCGGGTGCGCGGTGGCCTACGTGCTGCACCTGCTGGGGCGGGTGCGGGTGGAGGCCGACGAGGAGGGCATCACGATCGTCAACGCCGTCCGCACCCACCGCTACAGCTGGCCGGAGATCCTCGACATCACGCTCCTCGTGGGCGATCCGTGGCCGCGGATCGACTTCTCCGACGGACGCACGATCGGCGCCATGGGCATCCAGGGCTCGGAGAAGGCCCGCGCCCGACGGGCCACGGCCGAGCTCGAGGCCCTGATCCGCGAGCGCGGCGAGGCGCGCGAGGAATAGCCGGTCCGCCGTCCCTGCCGATGACGGGGCCGGCGACAGGGGCGGCGTAGCCTGAAAGCGTGCTACGGCGGACAATCAAGGCAATGGACATCACGTCGCCGGACAAGTTGATCGAGCTCCTCGACCGGCACGCCTACCTGGCCGACGAGGGGCTGGCCACGGCGGCCTTCCTCGCGCTGCGGATGGGGCGGCCGCTGTTCCTCGAAGGAGAGGCAGGCGTCGGGAAGACCGAGCTGGCCAAGGCCCTCGCGACGCTGCTGGAAGCGCCGCTCATCAGGCTCCAGTGCTACGAGGGGCTCGACGCGGCGCAGGCCCTGTACGACTGGGACTTCGCCCGCCAGCTCCTCCACCTCAAGGCCGCGGAGGCCGCCGGGATCACCGACGTGAGCCGGCTCGAAGGGGAGATCTACGACCGGCGGTTCCTGATCGCCAGGCCGCTGCTGAAGGCCGTGGAGACGCAGCCGAGCGTGCTGCTCGTGGACGAGATCGACCGGGCCGACGACGAGTTCGAGGCGTTCCTGCTCGAAGTGCTCTCTGACTTCACCATCTCCATCCCCGAACTGGGCACCGTCAGGGCCGCGACGCCGCCGGTGGTCGTGGTGACCTCCAACAGGACGCGCGAGGTGCACGACGCACTCAAGCGGCGCTGCCTCTACCACTGGCTGGAGCATCCGAGCTTCGACCGCGAGGTCGCCATCCTGCTGCGCCGCCTGCCCGGCTGCACCGAGACCCTGGCCCTGCAGGTGGCGCGGGCGGCCGAGCGGCTGCGCCACGCCGACCTCGTCAAACCGCCGGGCGTGGCCGAGACGCTCGACTGGGCGGAGGCGCTGCTGACGCTCGGCGCCAAGGAGCTCGACCCGGGCAAGGCCGCTGCCACGCTGGGCGCGGCGCTGAAATACCGCGAAGACGTCGCCGCCGTGCTCGGGAACGGGCTGCTCGCCCATGGATGAGCTGGCCGCCACCATGACGGGGTTCGCCAGGACGCTGCGCGCGGCCGGCGTCGCGGCCGACCACGAGCGCACCCAGAACCTGCTCAGGGCGCTCGGCCACCTCGACGTGACCGACCCGGGCGAGGTCTACTGGGCCGGACGGCTGACCCTGTGCGCCACGCCCGACGACCTGCCGCGATACGACCGGTGCTTCGCCGCCTACTTCGGCGGGCTGCGGGCGGGCGTCGCTCGTACGAGCACGGCCTCCGTCATCCGGCACCTCGCCGCGCAGGCAGAGACCGGCACGGACGACGGCGACGACGGGACGGCGGCGCCGGCCACCGCGAGCCGCGCGGAGGTGCTGCGGCACCGCGACGTGGCCCGGCTGACGGAGGCCGAACGGGCCGAGGTGCACCGGATGCTCTCCCTGCTGCGCGGCGGGCGGGCGCGGCGGCGTTCGCGCCGGTTCGAGAGCGCCCACCGGGGTGCGCTCGACCAGCGGCGCACCATCCGCGACGCGCTCAGGAAGGGCGACGTGGCCCGGCTCAGGCACCGCAGGCACACCACCAGGCCGCGTACGGTGGTGCTCTTCGTCGACGTCAGCGGCTCCATGGCCCCGTACGCCGAGACCCTGCTCCGCTTCGCCCACGCGCTGGTTAGAAGCGAGCCCAGGGCCACCCGGGTCTATTCCGTCGGCACCCGGCTGACTCCGATCACCGCCGAGTTGCGCCACCGCGACCCGGGCACGGCGCTGAACGAGGTGTCCACGACCATTCCCGACTGGAGCGGGGGGACCCGCCTGGGGGAGGAACTTCGCGAATACCTGGCCCGTTACAGCGCCAGAGGGACGATCGCGGTGATCGCCTCCGACGGGTGGGAGCGTGGTGACCCCCAACTGCTCGGCATCCAGATGGCCAGGCTGGCCAGGCAGGCGCACCGCGTGATCTGGGTCAACCCGCACAAGGGATACGCGGACTACCAGCCGCTCACCGGCGGCATGCGGGCCGCTCTGCCGCATCTCGACGACCTGGTGGCCGGGCACAGCCTGGCCGCCTACGAGCAACTCAGCGAAAGGCTCGCCCATGCGTGACGTGCTGCCGGAGATCATGGAGTGGTGGAGGTCCGGGCACCGGTTCGGGCTGGCGACGGTGGTCAGCACGTTCAGCAGCGCGCCGCGGCCGCCCGGCGCGGCCATGGCGGTGCGCGGCGAGGAGGTGGCCGGCAGCGTGTCCGGCGGCTGCGTCGAGGGCGCGGTGTTCGAGCTGGCCACCGAGACCGACCGGCCGGTCCTGCAGCGGTACGGCGTCAGCGACGACGACGCGTTCGCCGTCGGGCTCACCTGCGGCGGCATCATCGACGTCTTCGTCGAGCCCGTCTCGCCGGAGACGTTCCCCGAGCTGGAGGAGATCTCCGCGGCCGTGGAGCAGCGCCGGCCGGTCGCCGTGGCCACCATCGTCTCCGGCCCCGGCCAGGTCGGGGCCCGCCGGATCATCTGGCCTGACCGCTCGTCGGGCAGCCTCGGCCTGGAGCGTCTCGACGAGGCCGTGGACGACGACGCCCGCGGCATGCTCGCCCAGGGCCTGACCGGCATCAGGCACTACGGCGGCCAGGGGGAGCGCCGGCTGGACGACCTGGCGGTGTTCGTCCAGTCGTTCGCGCCGCCGCCGCGGATGCTGGTGTTCGGGGCCATCGACTTCGCCGCGGCCGTGGCCAGGGTGGGCAAGTTCCTCGGCTACCACGTCACGGTCTGCGACGCCCGGCCGATCTTCGCCACCGCCAAGCGGTTCCCCGACGCCGACGAGGTGGTGGTCAAGTGGCCGCACGACTACCTGGCCTCCGTGGAGGTGGACAAGCGCACGGTGATCTGCGTGCTCACCCACGACCCCAAGTTCGACGTGCCGCTGCTGGAGGTGGCGTTGCGCACCCGCGCCGGCTACGTGGGCGCCATGGGCTCGCGCCGCACCCACGACGACCGGCTCGTACGCCTGCGCGAGTCCGGTCTCACCGAGGACGAGCTGGCCCGGCTGCGCTCGCCCATCGGTCTCGACCTCGGCGCGCGCACCCCCGAGGAGACGGCCGTGTCCATCGCCGCCGAGCTGATCCAGCTGCGGTGGGGCGGCTCGGGCTCCCCGCTGTCCACCACGCGGGGCCGCATCCATCACGAGGGCCCATGAAGACCGGCGGGGTGGCGGGCCTGCTGCTGGCCGCCGGGCAGGGCTCCCGGCTGGGCACGCCGAAGGCGCTGGTGGAATATGACGGCGAGCGGCTGGTCGACCGGGGTGTGCGGCTGCTGGAGGAGGGCGGCTGCCATCCCGTCGTGGTGGTGCTCGGCGCGGCCACCGTGCAAGTGCGGGGCGCGGCGACCGTGCGCAATCCCGGCTGGGCGTCCGGCATGGGCTCGTCCCTGCGGGTGGGGCTGGTCGCGCTGCCAGGGGAGGCGGAGTCGGTGGTGGTCGCGCTGGTCGACCAGCCGCTGATCCGCCCGGGCGCGGTGCGCGCGCTGATCGCGTCCGGCGCGGGGCTGGCGGTGGCCACCTACGGTGGCCGGCGCAGGAATCCCGTGCTGATCGGCCGCGAGCACTTCGCCGGGGTGGCTGAGCTGGCCGAGGGCGACGTCGGCGCGCGGGCGTACATCAAGGCCCACCCCGAGCTGGTCACCGAGGTGCCGTGCGACGGCCACGGTGACCCCGCCGACATCGACACGCCGGAGGACCTGCACCTGCTAGAGGCGGAGTGACGCCACGGCCGCGCGGTGGTCGCTGCCGGTCGCGGGGGCCACGCCCGCCTTGGTGGCCGTCATACCTTTGTACAGGATGTGATCGGGCCTGGTGATGGGGAACTCCGACGGCCAGGTGAAGCCGAAGCCGTCGCCGGCCGTGGTCTGGGCGTCGGTCAGCGGCGGCGTGAGCCCGCGCATGCCCCGGTCGGTGGTGGCGGTGTTGAGGTCGCCGAGCAGCAGGATGCGCTTGCTGGAGTCGGCGTCGATGAGCCTGCGCGCCTGGGCGAGCGAGGCGTCGCGCGAGGTGGTGTGCCCGGGCCGGGCGGAGGCCAGGTGCATGACGTAGACGGTCACCTTGCCCTTGGGCGTGGAGACCACGGCGCGCAGCGCTCGCGGCCAGCCCATGCCGACGTCGAGAGGTCTGCTCTTGGTGATCGGGTAGCGGCTCCACAGGCCGACCGTGCTGACCGGATAGCGGTAGCGGAACATCTTGTTGAGCTGCTTGGCCGCGGGCCCGCCGCGGGTCAGCTCCTGGGCGGCGAGCAGGTCGAGGTCTTTGGCGACCTGCCGCACGGCCTCGCCGGAGGCGTTGTTGCGCACGCCGACGTTGATCGTGCCGACGGTCAGGTCGCTGGGGCCGCCCGGCGGCGTGCGCAGCAGCGTGGACCCGAACATCACCGCCCACACCATCCCGGGCACCAGCGCCGCGGCGGCGGCCGCCCTGGAACGTGCCATCGTGGCGGCCGCGAGCAGCACGGGAACGGACCAGCCCATCCAGGGCAGCAGGCTCTCCAGAACGGGTGTGAAACCCCCCAGCGCCGGGATCAGCCCATGCCCCGCCAGGGTCATGGCCACCGCGGCCGAGACGATGACGACGATCCGGCTCAGCATCTGATCCAGATTAGCGGCTCCCGCTCCGATCAGCTGACACGATAGCCTGTTCCCACTCGAACGGAACATCATTCGGTCAGCGGGAGCCCGGCATGCGCATCGGAATGGCACTCAAGTACTCGGGCGGCTTCAAGGAGTCGGTGGAAGAGCTGTCCGACTACGAGAAGGCGGGCCTGGACATCGTGTTCGTGGCCGAGGCCTACTCGTTCGACGCGGTCAGCCAGATGGGCTACATCGCGGCCAGGACCGAGCGGCTGGAGATCGCCTCCGGCATCCTGCCGATCTACTCCCGCACGCCGGCGCTGCTGGCCATGACCGCCGCGGGCCTCGACTACATCTCCGACGGGCGCTTCACGCTCGGCCTGGGCGCCTCGGGGCCGCAGGTGATCGAGGGCTTCCACGGGGTGCCGTACACCGCGCCGCTGGCGCGTACGCGGGAGGTCATCGAGATCTGTCGCAAGGTGTGGCGGCGCGAGCGCCTGGAGCACGACGGCAGGCACTACACGCTGCCCCTGCCGCCCGGCCAGGGAACGGGCCTGGGAAAGCCGCTGAAGCTGATCAACCATCCGGTACGCGCCCGCATCCCGATCGTGGTCGCCGCCATCGGCCCCAAGAACGTCGAGCTGACCGCCGAGCTGGCCGAGGGCTGGGAGCCGATCTTCTACTACCCCGAGAAGGCCGCGGACGTGTGGGGTCCTTCGCTGGTCGCGGGCAAGGACAGGCGCGACCCGGAGCTGGGCGAGCTGGACGTGATCGCGCAGGCGTCGCTGGCGATCGGCGACGACGTGGCGGGGCTGCTGGAGTTCGGCCGGCCGATGGCGGCGCTCTACATCGGCGGCATGGGCGCCAAGGGGAAGAACTTCTACAACGACCTGGCCAGGCGCTACGGCTACGAGAAGGAGGCCGAGCAGATCCAGGACCTCTACCTGGAGGGCCAGAAGGACGCCGCCGCCGCGCTGGTGCCCGCCGAGCTGCTGGAGAACATGTCGCTGATCGGCAGCGAGGGGTTCGTGCGCGACCGTGTGCGGGCGCTGAAGGACTCGGGCGTGACCACGCTCAACGTGACGCCGCTCGGCAGGACGCATGAGGAGCGCGTACGCCTCATCGAGACGATCAAGGAGATCGCCGAATAGTGGGCTAAATCACTCTTTTTGGGGAATATCCGTAAATACAGGGTAGTTAGTGCGCCTTGTGAGGTTTTCTGTCGTGTTCGTGCGCCTGGTCGGCCGACTGCACATCGACCTGTGCAGGACGCGCGGCTCTCTCTGTCTCTGATCGCTCCGTCTACGACCCTCCACCCCTGGGCGTGCCCCTCGGCATGCCGCGAAACCTCGGAGCTCCCCCGTGAAGAGATTCTCCTTCTCCCTGCAGTTGCTGCTCGGCCTCGTGGCCGGCGTCGCGCTCGGGTTCGTCGCCAGGATCTGGGACGTGGCCTGGCTCGCCGAGACGCTGACCCAGGTCGGCGCGATCTTCGTCCAACTGCTCAAGCTCGCCGTCCCGCCCCTGGTCTTCACCGCCGTGCTGGTCAGCGTGGCCAACCTGCGCAACGTCAGCGGTGCGGCCAGGCTCGCGTCCAAGACGCTGCTCTGGTTCCTCCTCACCGCGCTCGTGTCCGTGGCGTTCGCGATCGGGCTCGGCCTGATCATCAACCCCGGCCAGGGCGTCACCCTCGACACCGGAGCGGCCAAGGCGCCGGAGAGCTCCGGCAGCTGGCTCGACTTCGTCACCGGCGTCGTGCCGACGAACGTGGTCACCGCCTTCACCGAGGTGAACGTCCTCCAGATCGTCTTCCTGGGGGTCGTGCTCGGCGCGGCGGCCCTGGCCGTCGGAGAGAAGGCCGAGCCGTTCCTGAGCCTCAGCCGATCCGTGCTGGAGCTGGTGCAGAAGGCGCTGTGGTGGGTCATCCGCCTGGCCCCGCTCGGCACGGCGGGCCTGATCGGCAAGGCGGTCTCCACGTACGGCTGGGACCTGCTCGCGCCGCTCGCCAAGTTCAGCGTCGGCGTCTACGTCGGCTGCTTCATCGTGCTGCTGGCCGTCTACCCGACGCTGCTGGCGGTGTGGGGCAAGGTCAACCCGATCCAGTTCTTCCGCAACGCCTGGCCCGCGATCGAGCTGGCCTTCGTCTCGCGGTCCTCCGTCGGCACGCTGCCCCTGACCCAGCGGGTCACCATCGAGCGCAACGGCGTGGACGGCGGCTACGCCTCCTTCGCCGTGCCGTTCGGCGCCACGACCAAGATGGACGGCTGCGCCTCGGTCTACCCGGCCCTGGCGGCGATCTTCGTGGCCCAGGTGTTCGGCGTGCCGCTCGGGGTGGGCGACTACCTGCTGATCGCGTTCGTCTCGGTGGTCGGATCCGCCGCGACCGCCGGGCTGACCGGCGCGATCGTCATGCTGACGCTCACGCTCAGCACGCTGGGGCTGCCCCTCGAGGGCGTCGGCCTGCTGCTGGCGATCGACCCGATCCTCGACATGATCCGCACCGCGACCAACGTCACCGGCCAGATGGTGGTGCCGGTCCTGGTGGCGCGCTCGGAGGGCCGCCTCGACGAGGCCGTCTTCAACGCGCCGCCGCAGCCGCTCGACACCGCCGCGGGCCGCGCGCCGCGCGCACCGGAGCCGGCCACTGCCTGATCCACCTGGCCTGATCCACCTGGCCTGACCCACCTGGCGGGAAGCCACCGGCTTCCCGCCAGGCATGTCTTCCGCCCGCCGCGTCCGTGAGGGCCGTCCCCCCGTCATTCGTACGTCAGCAGATCGCCCGGCTGGCACCCGAGCGCCTGGCACAGCCGCGCCAGCGTGGAGAAACGGATCGCCTTCGCGTGGCCGTTCTTCAGGATGGACAGGTTGACCACGGTGATCTCCACGCGGTGCGACAGCTCGGTGAGCGTCAGGCCGCGCTCCTTGAGCAGCTCATCGAGCCGCACCCTGACGACCGGTTCGCCCATCAGATCGTGGCCTCGACCTCTTGGAGCAGGGCCAGGCCCCGCCGTACGATCTCCGACACGCCGAGCGCGGCGAAACCGGCGACGACGGCCCAGATCAGCGTGCCCGACGGGGGATAGAACGGATGGCTCTCGGTCAGCAGCTCGGCGGCCAGCGCGGCCTCCGCCACCATCCCGAGCGCGGCCGACGCGAGCGAACCCGCGATCAGGATCCAGCCGATCCCGCGCAGGTGATCGGCCGTCGTGGCGGAGAACAGCGCCCTGTCGCCCGACCTCGCCCTGCGCAGTGCCCGGACGAGCGTGAACAGCGCGAGCAGGCCCGTGGCCACTCCTGGCGCCCACATCAGCAGATAGAACAGGCCCGCGACCGGCGAGGCGTCCCGCGGGCGGACCATCGCCTCGGCGCTGACGCCGTCGATCGCGACTCCGGCCGGGGCGATGCCCGAGGTGGGCACGTCGAACACGCGGAGGGGGATGGAGATCCCTTTGGGCGCGCCGAAGAAGGCGATCGCCACGTTCGCGGCGAGTGCGGTCAGGGCGCCCAGGCAGCCGAGGACGAGGGCGAAGGTGAGCAAGGTCTCGAGCCGGGTGATCCATCTGGTTGGCATAACGATAAACGTAAATAACGATAGTCGTTACGTCAAGGCGGTGAGGAGCCTGCCGTCCGGGGCGATGGTGGGGCGGCGGAGGCCGTGTGGCTCTATGGTTGGTCGAAATACTGATGTTCAAGTTATTGGCGGGGATATGTCCGACGCGACGGAGCGCGCGCCGTCCTTGGTCGCTGACCGGTACCGGCTTGACGAGCGCATCGGCAGCGGGCCGATGGGCGAGGTGTGGCGGGGGTACGACACGCGGGCCGACTGGGTCGTGGCCGTCAAGGTCCTCGGTGCCAAGGCGGCGGGGCCTGCCACGAGAGAGGTGCTCAGGCAGCACGCGCAGGCCGTGGCGAGGGTCATCCATCCGAACGTGGCCATGGTGCTCGACGTCGGCGACGAGGACGGCGCGCCGTTCCTGGTGATGGAGTTCCTCACCGGGCTCAGCCTGGGCGAGGAACTGGCCGCGCGGGGCCCTCTGCCGATCGTGGAGGTCTGCGACCTGATCGGGCAGGCCGCGGCCGGGCTCGACGCCGCGCACCGGGCCGGCGTCGTGCACGGCCAGGTGGACCCGGACAGCTTCCGCCGGGCGGGGAGCGGGGTGCTCAAGGCCGTCGGGTTCGGGATGGACGGCAAGGAGCCGCCCGCCCGCGACCAGCGGTACGTCGCGCCCGAGCGGGTCGCCGGTCAGGCGGCCCAGGCTCCCGGTGATCTGTACGCGCTCGGTTCGGTCTGCTACGAGCTGCTCTGCGGCCACCCGCCCGCCGCCGCCCAGAACGTCGACGGCGGGCCCGCGTCCGGCGACCCGGCCGCCAACGGCACGCCTGGCGGCGCCGGCGCCTCCGGTGGTGCGGGGGCGCGCGGGGATGGGCTCGTGCCGCCCAGCGCGCACCGGCCGGAAGTGCCCGCCGAGCTGGACCGGCTGGTGCTGGCCATGCTCGCAGGGGACCCGGCGAAGCGGCCCGCCGGCGGCGAGTCGATCCGGCGGGCGCTGGCGGCCATCGCCAGGCCGCGCGCCAACCCGGCCGCCCCACCCATGAACC
>NZ_SMKP01000256.1:0-12663 GCF_004349015.1 Nonomuraea diastatica | reverse complement strand
CCCCGTGGGTCCAGCCCACTCCCGCCCCCGTGGGCTGGACCTGTCCGATTCCGGCAGCCGACCCCGGCAGCCGGGTCACCCCCGGTCAAGGAGGGTCGCGACGATCTCGTCGGCCCTCCTTGACCATTGTTCGGCCTGCCGTTCCTGGAACATGGCCAGCGCCTTCTCCGCGACCGCCAGCGCCTCGGTGGTGTCGCCCTTGACCGTCAGGATCTCGGCCAGGTCGAGCCGGATCTGCGAGGCACCCAGGTGGTCCATGATCCCTTCCCGGACCTCCACCGCCTGCCGCAGCATGCGCTCGCTCGTGTCGAACTTCCGCTGCCGGCCGTACACGATGCCGAGGTTCTGCAGGGCGTAGCTTTCGCCGATGATGTCGCCGATGTCGCGCACCATGCGCAGGACGGTGCCCTCGACCTGCTCGGCCCGCTCGTAGTCGCCGCTCAGCAGGTGCGTCTTGCAGAGCTTGTTCAGCACCTGGGCCTCCACCCGGCGGCTGCTGGTCTCCCTGACGATCTCCAGGGCCCGGTTCAGCCGGTCCTCCGCCGCGGCGTACTGCTGCAGGTCCAGCTCGATCTGCGCCATGTTCGCCAGGACGTGGGCCTCACCGACCAGGTCCGTGTGGAGCCGGAACCCGGTCAGTGCCTGCCGGTACAGCTCCGTGGCCCTGTCCAGCTCCCCTTGCCGGTAGTGGAGCAGGCCCAGGTTCCGTGAGGCCAGCGCCGTACCGTGCTCGTCGCCGAGCTCGCGGAACTGCGCGAGCGCCGACTCCAGCAGCGGGCGCGCCAGGGAAGGGCGGCGCTGGTTGAGATGCATCGAGCCGAGCGAGCACATGAGCGCCGACATACCGCGCAGGTTGCCCGCCGACCTGGTGGCGATCAGCGCCTTCCCGTGCGTGTGCTGCCAATCCTCGAAATAGCTGCGGGTCTCGAAGAGGGACACCAGGGTGACCGCCAGGTCCCAGCACGCCTCGTCCAGGCCGTGCTCGGCGGCCTGCATCACGGCGGCGCACAGGTTGCCCCGCTCGCGTTCGAGCCAGTCGAGCGGGCTCTCCAGCAGCCGGTCGAGGTGGTGGCCTGGGAGTTTCCAGCGCGGGGCCGAGCCGTGCAGGAGCGTGTAGTCGCCTCCGTGCAGGCGGCGGTGCGCCTCCTCCGCGATGTGCAGCCAGGCGCCCGTCACCCGGCCGAGTACGGTGAGCCTGGTCGGCTCGTCCTCGTTCTCATGCAGCCGCTCCCGGGTGAACACCCGGATAAGGCCGTGGAACTTGTAGCGCGGATCGCCGCCCGCGTCCACGCCGGCCACGTCCAGCATCTGGTCGTCGACGAGCTGCTCCAGCCGGTCCATGGAGCGGTACGCGTCGTCGTTGAGCAGGACCGCGGCGAACCAGCAGGGAATCGTCACGGACTCCGCCACGCTCAGCAGCCGCAGGAGCCTGCGAGTGCGCTCGTCCATGCTCTCGTACGTGAGGGAAAGGCTCTTCCTGACGACCATCTCGCCGTGCGCGAGCTCGTCGAGACGGTGCCGCTCGTCGGCCAGGCGGCCCACCATCGAGGCCAGCGACCAGTGCGGGCGGGCGGCGAGCCGGGCCGCCACGATTCTCAGCGCCAGCGGCAGGCCGCCCACCACCTGGGTCAGCTCGGCGGCGGCGACCGGCTCGGCCGCCACCCGGTCGGGGCCGATGACCTTCCCGATCAGCTCCAGCGACTGTTCCTGGTCCATGACGTCCACGGGGAGCTGCAGCGCGCCGGGCAGGCCGGTCAGCCGCGTACGGCTGGTGATGATCACGGCGCATCCTGCGCTGCCCGGCAGCAGCGGGACGACCTGGGCCTCGCTCTCCACGTCCTCCAGCATCACCAGCGTCTGCGTGTTGGCCAGCATGCTGCGATAGGTGGCGGTACGCTCCTCGACGCTGCTCGGCACGGCCGGGCCCGGGATGCCGAGCGAGCGCAGGAACGTGCCAAGTGTGTCGGCGGGTGGCACAGTCTGAGGCTGGCTGCCCCGCACGTCCCGGTAGAGCTCCCCGTTGGGGAACTCGTCGGAAAGGCGGTGGGCGATGTGCACCGCCAAGGAACTCTTGCCCACCCCCGCCTTGCCGCTGATCACGACGATGCGGACCGCCTCGGCATCCTTCCCGCGTAAGAAGCTCTCCGCCGTCTCGATCAGGGACCGATGCCCGGTGAAGTCCGGGATGTCGGTCGGGAGCTGGTGCGGGGCGACCGACAGGACCGCCGCGGGCTGTTCGGGCACTGAAGCGGACGCGGCGGTGGCGGTGACGTGCGCCGGGCTGTCGAGCAGCAGCGACTCGTCGCCCGCCAGGATCGCCGATTCGAGCTGGCGCAGCTCCTCGCCCGGCTCCAGGCCCAGTTCCTCGATGAGGTGAGCGCGCCCGGCGCGGTAGACGTCAAGGGCTTCCGCCTGCCGTCCCGACCTGTACAGGGCGGTCATCAGCTGGCCGCGCAGCCGCTCGCGCAGCGGATTGCGCTGCACCAGGTCCGTCAGCTCGCCGATCAGCTCGTGGTGCCTGCCCAGCTCCAGTTCAAGGTCGATGCAGGTCTCGTGGGCGGTGAGCCGGGACTCGTCCAGACGCAGCGCCTTGCTCTCCAGCACCTGGCTCGCGACCCCGCTGAGCGCCGGCCCGCGCCACAGGGACAGCGCCTCCCGCAACATCTCGGCCGCCCCAAGGACGTCCTCCGCCTGCGCCAGGTTCCCGGCCTCCTGCACCAAGCTCTCGAAGCAGTACGCGTCCAGATCCTCCGGCGTGATGCTGAGCTGGTAGCCGGGCGAGCGCCGGACGATCTCGGCCTCGACCGGCAAGAACGTCAGCAGCCGCCTCAGTGCCGAAATGCAGATCTGCACCTGGCTGCGCGCGCTCGACGGAGGATCCTCGTCCCACACGGCGTCGATGAGATGCTCGGTGCTGACGATGTGGTTGGCTTCCAGCAGCAGCGCCCCGAGAATAATCGGCTGCCGTCCGGGTGCGATGGGCACGACGGTTTCGCCGTTGCATAATTGGATGGGCCCGAGGATTCGGAACGGTGTTCCAAAACCCCCAGCCACTGCGCGGCCCCCGAGTCATTCTGAGTAACTTGACAAGCACGCGATCCATGCACGTCTGGCGCCGGTGAGGTGCGGCATTGGGGACGGCAAGGTTGTTGCGATCAACGTATATAGGGACAGGTGTCCCGTCAAGGACTAATTTCGCGGTGTCAAGGGCTCCAATTAGCGGCGGTCGCACGACTGGAATTGGTGCGCAACCGGCTGACGCGCCCCCTTGGACACGAGATCTCGCTCGTGATCATCTTCCACCGTTGTGGCCGTTCGTCGGGGGCGACCAGATCGGATAGTCGACATAGCCCTTCGCGCCGCCCGAATAGTGGGTGGTCTGGTCGCTGGTTGCCGGCTCGTGGCTCAGGGCGAACCGGTTGACGAGATCGGGATTGGCGATGAAGAGCTGGGCGAAGGACACGGCGTCGGCGATTCCTTCCTGGATGATCGCGTTTCCGGTTTCTCGGTCGAAGCCGTCGTTGGCGATCAGTGGGCCGTCGAAGTGCTTGCGGTATCTCGCGATGGCATCGAAGTCGGGGGCGGAGCCAGCGCGCGGGGTGCGACCTCGCAGGTGGAGATAGGCAGCGGGCGGGCATTGAGCTCGGCCACGAGGCCGTCGTAATCGGCGAGGGTCTGTTCGTCGGCGGTGTACGGATATTCGCCGCTCATTTGGTCGCGGAAAGACCGGTGCTCGACCGCCCAGTAGGGTGACAGCCGCACGCCGACCCGCCGTCCCTCCCAGGCGTCGGTCACGGCGTCGACGATTTCGAGCAGCAGACGATTGCGACGTGCGCCATACCCGTCGCTGCGGCGATTCAGCCGCCGATTGAGGAACTGCGCGATCAGGTATGCGCTGTTGGCACAGATTTCGATCCCGTCGAATCCGGCGCGGCACGCGTTCATGGCCGCCACGTGATAATCCGCGAGCGCGCCGTCGATGTCCGCGGTGGTCATCTCCCGGGGGACGACCGTCGCCTTCGGCCCGGCCGGGGTCGGGGCGACCTCTTGCGGGTTGATCGCCGAGGGCCCGGCGGGCAGCGCGCCGCCATGATGGTCGGGGTGCGAATTGGAGCCGGCATGCAGGAGCTGCAGCACGATACGGCCGCCCAGGGCGTGCACGACGCTGGTGATCCGACGCCACGCGACGACCTGCGGCTCGCTGTAGATGCCGGGGATGTTGATCGCGCCGATCGACCGCTCGCTCACCCAGGTGCTCCCGGTGATGATCAGACCGGCTCCGGCCCGCTGGCCGTAGTAGGTGGTGTGCAGGTCCGTGGGTACTAGGCCCTCGTTGGTCGCGCGGGCGCGTGTGGCCGGCGCCATCACGATCCGGTTCGGAAGCCGGAGGTCCCCGAGGCCTGTGCGCGTCAGCAAAGGGGGGAGTTCACCGGGCTCAGTGGGCTCAGTGGGCTCACTGCCTCGCTCATGTCGGATCATGGAGCTGTCTCCTTCGGGTTGACGGTTTGGTGGGGCGTATGAGGATCGCCGGGCATAGGATGGAACACTTCGGCGCTGTTCGTGCGTGGCCGGTCGATCGACGAGGTCGCCGGCAGCCTGCCGGATGATGTTGAATTCGTACCGACCGGTGAGCGAGTGAGCGCCGATCACGCGTGGCGTCACACTCCCGGCCATCGCCTGTATTTCGCGGAACGAGATGGCTGGTGCCATATGTGGGACACCGACCAGCGGATCTCGATCGACGTCGGCAATTTGCTTGAATCCGGCGCGCTGACGGCACTCAAGGGAACTCGGGCGCTGGCCGTCCTGTTCTCCAGCGTGTCGAGCATTTATGGGTTCTGGCTCTGGGACGACGGCGAGCTGGCCAGGGGCGTCGTCTTTCACAACGGCGAGCCCGTAGTGGACGACGGTGAGCCGTTGCCGGCGGAATCCCGGGCCGACATCTCCTCGTGGGGGCCCGACGAGGATTTCCTGTGGGCGGTGATCAACGACGTGACGGGGTTGACGGCCACTGTCGATCACGGGTACTGAGGCAAGGAGCGAGATGTCGAACAACGATCTTCGAAGCGCTGTCAGGGGCCGGGTATGGCTGTCCGGCGAGGAGGGTTTCGACCAGGCTGCTGCGGCGTGGAATCTGACAGTGGAGCAGCCGGTGGCGGCGGTCGTGGAGGCCGCCGACGCCGATGACGTCGCCGCGCTGGTCCGTCACGCCGGACGGGCAGGGCTGACCGTGACGGCCCAGCCGCGCGGCCATGGCGCCACCGGCGACGTCGACGGTCTCATCCTGCTGCGCACGACCCGACTGGATGAGGTGACGATCCACGCCGACCAGGGCTGGGCCAGGGTCGGCGCGGGCGTGACCTGGGGCCAGGTGCAGACCGAGGCGGGCGCGCGGAACCTTACCGGGCTTGCGGGCAGCACCCCGCAGGTCAGCGTGGTCGGCTACCTCCTCGGCGGCGGCCTGTCGTGGTTCAGCCGCAAGTACGGCTGGGCGGCCGACAGCGTCGTGGCGTTCGACATCGTGGACGCCGACGGCCGGCAGGCCAGGGTGAGCGTCGACAGCGACCCGGATCTGTTCTGGGCGCTGCGCGGAGGAGGCGGCGACTTCGCCATCGTGACCGCCGTCGAGTTCCGGCTCTTTCCCGAGCGGAGTCTGTACGGCGGGCGGATCACGTGGCAGGGGGACAAGGCCGCCCAGGTGTTCGACGCCTACCGCGAGGTGACCACGCACGCGCCGCGGGAACTGTCGGTGTGGGTGCACCGGCTGCAGTTCCCCAAGGCGCCGCCCCTGGTGGCCGTGGATGTGACCTACCTGGGCGACCAGCTCAAGGCGGAGGAACTGCTGGCTCCGCTGAGCAAGATCGATGGGGTGATGGCCGACAGGCGGACCATGCTCAGCACGGCCGACCTGGGTCACGTCACCGACGAGCCCATCACCCCCGCTCCCGCCCTGCCGCGCAATGAACTGCTGGTCGGCCTGGACGAGGCGACCGTGGAGATCTTGCTGGCCGAGCCGATCGCTCCGCTGATCGACGTGCATCTCCGGCACCTGGGCGGCCGGCTCGCCGAGCCCGGCCCACTGGCGGGCGCGAGCGGGGCGCTGGGCGAGCCGTACCTGCTGGGCACGCTCGGACTCGGCATCAACCCGCAGCTCACCGAGGCGGTGCAGGCCAAGCAGAGCAAGCTGGTCGCTCAGCTCGGCGACCGTGTCAGCGGGCGCAAGCCATACACCTTCCTGGCCGCGGGCGAAAGCGCCTCGCAGGCCTTTCCCGAGGAGACGCTCGCCCGGCTACGGGAGATCAAGCGCGCCCGCGACCCGCATCACGTCTTCCACGCCAACTACCCGGTACGACACTAGCCTTCCACGTCCCGAACCCGGGTCGTGATCGTCGGGGCTGGGGTCGCCGGCCGCAAGGCCACCCAGTCGCGTGTCGGATGGGGATAGTCCGTCGCAGGCTCCCGTTCTCGAAACCGGTCACCGCCGGCGGTCGTCAGGTCAGCGCTTTGGTGTCCGGTCTGACCTCTCGTTCCTGGAACCCGCCCTGCGCGGTCTGGATGATCACCCCGCTCTCCGGGCCGTGTTCGGCGGTGTGCCGGTCCCGGTCCTGGAGGCCCCGGCAGATCCGGTGGGTGAGCCAGAACGCGATGAGGGGGCCGATGACCACGGCGAGCCTGAAGACGTTGGTGACGGCCTCCAGCCCCAGGTGGAACTGGAGGGCGAGCTGGTCGTTGGCCGCGGCGGCCCACAGCAGCCCGTAGAAGGTCACGCCGGCGGCGGCGATGCCCGTTTTCACGGGGGCCTCGCGCGGCCGGTCGAGGGTGGTGCGGCCGGTCTTGTCCCTGGCCGTGCGGCTCTTGGTCTTGGGCCGGCCGAGCGTGTCGCGCCGCGCCAGGCGCTGGACGATGAGGCGCTCCGCGAGCGGGTAGCAGGCCAGGACGGTGAAGAAGACCCCGGGCACGACCAGCGTGGGCACCAGGACGGCGAGGCTGAGCGTGTATCCCCCGAGGGTGAGCTCCCACCCGGGCATGAGCCGCAGGGCGCCGTCGAGGAAGCCCATGTACCAGTCGGGCACCGAGCCCGCCGAGGTCTGGCCAGGGTGCGCGGGGCCGTACAGCCAGATCGGTGCGATTTGGGCGCCCACCCCGAGCAGGGTGAGCACTCCGATCGTCGTGCCCGCCATCAGGGGTCGTGCGGCCGGCCGGCCTGGCACGGACGCGGTGAACCGCGAGTGGCCGTGCCGCCGCACCAGCCATTCGCGGGCGGCCAGCAACAGGGCGATGACGGCCGGGATCACCAGCGCGTGCGTCCAGTACATCACGGGAATGACGCTCTGCCCGGGAAACTCGGAGCCGAACAGCAGGTGCACCGCGTAGGAGCCCACCACGGGGATGGACAGCAGAACCGACTGGATCAGCCACAGGCTCCCACCGGAAAGCAGGTCGTCGGGCAGGATGTTGCCGCTCTCCCCGGCGGCCATTCCCAGCGGGAGCAGCGTCACCCAGATCAGCCACTGCGCGACGCGCGGCCGGCGGAACGCCCCGGTGACGAACATGCGCAACAGCTGGAGCGCGACGGCGGCCACGAAAACGAGCGCCGCCCAGTGATGCACCTGCCGGACCAGCAGGCCGCCGCGCACCTCGAAACTCAGGTACATCGTCGAGTCGAAGGCCCTGCTGACCGGAATGCCGCGCAGCGGCGTGTACGCGCCCTCGTAGATCACCGGGGACATGTCAGGGTCGAAGAACACCATGAGAAACAATCCGGTCACCGTTAGGACGGCAAAAGACCAGATCGCCACTTCAGCGAACATGAATGACCAATGACCGAACCGGAACGACTGACGTTTCATCACCCGTGGGCGCATGAGATCTCCTCGTTTCGCACCTTCACTTCCTTGACGAAATGCGCCCGTGAGGGGTGACAGCCGTGAGGCCATTTCGAGGGTGATTTACGTCATGTTCCGAAGATCATCGGGAAGGGCCGAGCCACATACCGCCGGTGACGTCGAGCGCCTGGCCGGTGATCCAGCGTGCCTGGTCGGACGTGAGGAAGGTGACCACGTCAGCGACGTCGTCGGGCTGACCGAGGCGGCCGAGCGCGGTGATCCCGGTGACCGCCGCCGTCGCCGCCGGGTTTCCGGTCACCCCCACGCTCATATCGGTGTCGACGACTCCCGGAAGTACACAGTTAACGGTGATGCCCCGTGGCCCGACAGTAAGCGCGAGGGAACGGCTGAGTGCCTCGACCGCCGCTTTCGTCATCGTGTACGCGGCGGCGTCGGTCATGGTGATCCTTGTGGCGCGGTGGACAGGAGCACGATGCGGCCGCTGTCGCTCAGCCCGCCCCTGAGCTGTAGATCAGGCGAAGCCCCAGCTCCGCGGCCACCCGCGCCGCGTTCACGCCCTGCCGCACCTCCGCCTCCACGCCTTCCTCGTACGGCGTGGTCAGGGCGAAGACCGCGTCCACCCCGTCGGCCGCGGCCCTGATCGCCTCCCGGTTCTCCAGGTTGCCCGCCACGAGTTCGGCGCCCTGCTCGCGGAGCCGCTTCGCCCGCGGCGAGCCGATGTCGCGGCTGAGCCCTCGCACCGTGTGGCCGTGTGCGAGAAGTTCCCGCGCGACGGCCCCTCCTTGCCGGCCGGTCGCTCCGATCACCAAAACCTGCATGCGCGGTTCTCCTTCTCCATTTTAGTAACATATAGAACAGTACTGACTGGAACTGTTGCCTTCGGTTCCGGGGGTAGCATGAGCGGTGATGATCTCGGAAGACGACCACCAGCTCATACTCGCCTGGGCCAACCTCGCCCAGGTTCACACCGTCATGCGGACCGAGCTCACTCACCGCCTCCAGGACGAGGCCGGGCTCACCCTGGCCGAGCACGAGTTGCTGTTCCGCCTGTCCCGCGCCCCGGACGGCCGGCTGCGCATGATCGACCTCGCCGAGCTCACCCTTCAGCCCAAGAGCGCCATCACCCGGCTGGTCGAACGCCTCGTCCTGCGCGGCGCCGTCACCCGTCACCAGCCCGCCGACAACCGGCGCGTCACCTACGCCGTTCTCACCACCGAGGGCCGCGCCCTGTTCGACCGGGCACGGCCCGTCTACATCCAGGGCGTGCGCGACCTGCTCGAAGAGCACCTCGCCCCGGCGGACGTGCAATTCCTGCGGCAGCGGCTGCGCGACATCCTCACCGGCCAGGACACCTGGACCGACGAACGCTGCGACCCCCAACCGCTCGGCGTGGGCCCGTCGGACGAGATCGCTGATGACGCCACCGTGACCTTCCCTCGATGACTTAGGGCTCCCAAGCGGCCAACGTCACCGTCAGCGTGGCCACGGCCAGCGAGAGGAACATGGCCACATAGCCCAGGCGGTAATAACGCGCCCGCAGGTGTGCTCCCACGGCGCAGAGGAAGAACACCACGAGACCGGCCGCGGCGGCTATTCCGATCAGCGGAACCGCGAAGCCGTACGGGTTGGTGAGGCCACGGACACGCAGGGCCCCGCTGGAGCGCAGGCGGGTGTAGCGGCGGGCCACGGTCTGATCCGACACGCCGAGCACCTCGGAGATCCGGCTGAACGGCGCCCGCGCGTTCGGTGGGGCGCTGACCCTGGACGCCAATTCCCGCCGACTCCCGCCGACTCCCGAGGACGGCTGGAGGCCGTGGCGTACGACGAACCGGTGTGGATTTCGTCCGCCCGCGGCAAAATTGCCTCGATCAGCCCCGCGGGAACCACCACACAGCCATCGTCGTCAGCCGGCACCAGACCTCCCGAGCGCTCCGGGCAGAGAGCGACGCTCTGGCCGCCCTGCGGTCGGGAGCGACCGTCCGGATACTCGGGAGCGTCTGGTCGCCTCTGACCTCACCGAGCCGCCGGTCATCCTCAGCGCGGTGGCAGCCTGTACTTCGACGTGGTCGCCGCCATGCCTCGCCCTCCTCGGTGCGGAATATGTGCCCTGCCTTACGACGTGGCACCACCCACCGTCCTCTACCGCGCCGTCATCGACCACCTGAACACCGACAGCGCATCGACCCGGCCCGCATCGGCGCAATGGGCACCTCGTACGGCGGGTACACGGTCGCCAGGCTCGCGTTCACAGACAAGCGCGTCAAGGCCGTCGTGTCCCACTGCGGCCTGATCCACGAAGCGCTCAACCGGGGCCCGGCGACCATCAAGAGCCTGCCTCCGGTGACCCGCGCTGCGCTGGCCGCACGCTACAACGTCCCTGTCAGCGACACCGAACAGCTGGGACGAGTCGCTAGGAGGTCGTCGCTGGCCAACCAGAAACTGGTGGGCACCATCCGTACGAACACATCGATCCTGGCGATCAACACAGCGGACGACCCGATCGCGCCGGTCTCCGACCTGAAGCGGCTGGCAGCGTCGTCGACGGACGGCAAGGTGGTCGTCACCAGCGGCAGCGGGCACTGCGAGCCCTTCGATGAGAGCTACGAGGCCGCGACGTCCTGGCTCAAAAGGAAGCTCTAGCGGCGACGAGCCGGTGGCCGACGTGGCGTGCGGACCGTGCCGATGAAACGCGGGCGCTCAGGGCCGTCGCCCAGCTGCGTCGTCTCGGCCACGGCCCGGTCTCATCAGCACTCTCCGGCGGCGTTCAGCGGCAGCGGGGACCCGGGA
Organism: Nonomuraea diastatica; assembly: GCF_004349015.1. Classification (NCBI taxonomy): domain Bacteria; kingdom Bacillati; phylum Actinomycetota; class Actinomycetes; order Streptosporangiales; family Streptosporangiaceae; genus Nonomuraea; species Nonomuraea diastatica. The sequence continues at coordinate 2,029 of NZ_SMKP01000256.1, read as the reverse complement.
TGGAAGCCCCGCAGCACCAAAGATCGGCATCGAAGACGAAACGTCAGTGGCCGGTTAGCGGGGAGCCATCTGCCCGCCGATGGTCGCCCTGTGTGGCTGTCCGGGGCGGCCGTCACCGGGAGGCGGATCGGTGGCGCAGCAGAACGGTCCGGGCGTCGAAGGTCTGCGAATCGATGAGCTGAAGGTCGAGCCGCTCCTTGGCGTCGGGAAACAGCTTCTCGCCGCCGCCGAGCAGGACCGGGCGCACGACAACCTGGTGTTCGTCGATCAGGCCATGCTTGATAACTTCAGACGGAAGTAATATCCGCTGGCAGCCGGGTTCCCACCGGCCCGGCCGTGCCGGAGGCACCCCCTCGGGCCGTGTTTCAGCGGTTGACTAGACGTGTCAACCCTGTTTAACTTCCGTACGCAGAAATCTTGTCCTGTGTACGGACTCCTGGAAAGGAGGGGATGTCAGGCGGAGTCGAAACCCGGCCCCACAAGCGCGCCCACGGCGGCGCCGTGACGTGCGCACATGCACCACGAGTGCCCAAGCTGCGAACTCCGGCGCCAAACCCGGTCCACGCGCGCATCGATCTCACCGAACGACTTTCGCCGCCAGATGGCACCACTGCCGTTGGGCATCCATGCCGCCCAGGTAGAAGCGACGTCGAGCCGTTGGCGTCTCGGTGAAGGGCCTAGGTGCGCCGTCCGTGCCTCCGTGGGAGGTACGAGCCAGTGACAGAGATACTTGCGGCCGCCGAACTCGGCGGCTATTACCTGACGCCCGGCTGAATAGGGCTTAATCAATTCCATTCGCAACTTGTGCCCGTTAAGGCGTAGCCTTGGTCACGCAGGAGAAGCTTGTGAAGAGCATGCGTTTCTTTATTGGGTCGACGATGACACTCGGCCTGCTGACGGCAGGAACCGGGTCGGCCACCGCTGTATCCGACACTTCGGCGGTCTCCGCCGCCCCTGACAGGGCTATCGGGACGCCACTGATACCGGCATCCTCGGCTGGCCTGACGGCGCAAAAGCCGCTGGACACGATCAAGCCGCCGAAGAAGGGGTCGGTAAAACACAAGGCTTTGACACAGGCGACTCCGTGCTGGTGCGCTCCGGCCTCGGTGCAGATGAGCTTGCGCACGTTCGGCTTCCTTGACCTGAAGCAGTCCACGCTAGCCGAGAAGATGAAGACAAGCATGAAGGAGTGCTTCACCACAGGCGGAAATCTCACTCGCGTCTACAACTCCTATCTGAGCAAAAAGGGCTACAAGGTAACCCAGGCGAACGCCAAGAACCCAACAGGACTGATGCTGTACATCTCCTATGACGTGGGTGTTCTCAAGAGAGCCGTGCCGTTGGCGGTGTGGGGAAAGAGCGCTCCTTGGATCAAGGCGAAAAAGAACTTCGGACACGTGGTGGTCGTGAATGGCTACAACAAGTCCAAAGGCACCGTCACCCTCTGGGATCCGGCCCGCACCTCCTACGGTGGACGTCACACCGTCAACATCAAGCGACTTGCCGAGGCCGCCCAGGAGCAGGGCATGTTCTACGTGACCCTGAAGTAGCCACCACGTGTGAGCATTCATCCCGAAGAAGCGGGCGGAGACCCGAAGGAAGATCCGGTTGAAAGGATGCCTTCGGATTTGCGAAAGCCGGCTCGACTGCTGGGCGACCACTGACCGCAATCCGAAATCAATCCCTCAGTCACTCCATTCAGCCGGCTGCGCAAATTCAGCCCACCTTCCTCCACCGCCCGCTACCAGCGTCTCCCCACCGCCGCCTCGGACAGCGGCAATGGGGAGATGGTGGACGGCCCGGCCACCGTTGTCCGCGGGTGGGGCCTCTCCCCGTCGCCTGACGGCGGGGTAGCGGGCCCACGACTACTCTCCCCAGGCATTCCTGCCCGCAGCGCTACAGTGAGCCCTTTTCATCCTGCGTAGCGGCCTTCTTCGATGAGTTGCAGGATGAGGATGGCCTGCACGATCGTGGTGGCGCGGTGCGGGCAGCAGCGCAGCCGGGACAGGATCTTCCAGGTCTTCAAGGT
>NZ_SMKP01000255.1:0-12667 GCF_004349015.1 Nonomuraea diastatica | reverse complement strand
CGCGCCTGGTCCGGCGGTACCGCCCGGGCCAGGGCGACAGGTCATCACCAAGGCACAGGTGGCCAGTCTCAAACTGGGTCAGACCCTGGCGTGGCGGGCGGTACCTCACCAGTCTCACAGTCCTCAAACGATCTGTGGTCCTATGGGTCAAGGACTCGCTGAACCGATAACCGTGGTGGAGTTCATCGAGTCCCAAAGGGCCGAGTTTGGTGTCCCCCACACGATCTGCTTCCGTGCGTTGGGAGTGTCGCCCTCGTGGTTCTACAAATGGAAGAACCGCAGGCCAACAGCTCGGGAAGAGCGGCGTGCCCGGCTGGATGAGGAGATCAAACGGCTTTTTGCCGCCTCTGGTGGCACCTACGGGTCGCCCCGCATCACCCAGGACCTGAGGGCCGCGGGCTGGAAGCTGTCAGAGGGCGATTTGAGAGTTCATGCCCGTGATGTCGCAGTGTGGTTGAGTGAATCTGTAGCGTTATGCCTGCCTGGTGGGCGTGGGTGTGTTGGGATGGCGGCGTGAGTGAGCGCAAGCCATACGCGAGCGACTTATCCGACGAGCGGTGGGCCCTGATCAAGCCGGTCATCACGGCCTGGAAGGCCGCGCACCCCTCGGTCAGCGGCCACCAGGCGGATACGAGATGCGGGAGATCGTCAACGCCCTGCTGTACCAGAGCCGCACCGGCTGCCAGTGGAGCATGCTGCCGCATGACCTGCCACCTCGTAGCGCAGTGGTCTACTACTACACCGTCTGGCGCAGGGACGGCATCGACAAGACCATCCATGACCTGCTGCGGTTTCAGGTCCGGGAGAAGGCGGGGCGATTAGCCGACCCGAGCCTGGTGGTGCTCGACACCCAAAGCGTGCGTGCCGCGGCCGGAGTGCCCGCCACCACCACCGGCCGGGACGCGGCCAAGAGGGTCCCCGGACGCAAGCGCGGGCTGGCCACCGATGTGCTGGGCCTGGTCATCGCCGTGGTGGTCGCGGCAGCCTCGATGCACGACAACGCCATCGGCAAGGTGCTGCTGGACCGGGTCGCCGCCGCCAGCCCGCCCGGCAGCGTCCAGACGGCCCTGGTCGATCAAGGCTTCAAGAGCAGCGTGGTCGCCCACGGCGCCACCCGCGGCATCAACGTGCAGATCGTCGAGCGTAACCCCGCCCGGGCCGGGTTCGTCCCCCAGCCCAAGCGGTGGGTGGTGGAGCAGACCTACGGCACGATGTCCCTGCACCGTCGCCTGGTGCGCGACTACGAACACCATCCGGCCAGCTCCGAATCGCGGGTGTACTGGGCGATGACCGATGTGATGACCCGCCGGCTGACCGGCACCTCCGCCCCTGCCTGGCGCGAGACGTGAGCGGGCACGCCGATCCCGGCACCTGGCTGCTGGAACGAATCGACGCCCGCGAGAAGGCGCTGACCGGACAGGCCGAGCAGATGCGTGCCCAGATCGACGAACTGACCGCCCGCCTGCGTGACCTCGACCAGGACATCGAGCACCTGAAGATCAGCCGCAAAACCTTGCTCACCCTCGCCGAGGAGCCTGACCCGGCACCCTCGCCGCAACCGGCTCTCGTGCTCCCCGACCACCCCGCCTACCAGCAGATCCTCACCATCCTGGCGGACACCGGACAACCCATGCGCGCTCGAGACCTCTGCCTGGCCCTGGACCTGCCCCTGGCGCGAAAGAACGTCGAGAACACCCGAGCCAAGCTCAAACGCCTGGTCAGCCTCGGCGTCCTCGCCGAAACCGAGCCAGGATTGTTCGCTCAACCACGCCCGTAACCCCGAGTTGCCCACTTCGACCAGCCATCTCACGCAGTGCAAGCGATCAAAGGGACATCAACTCGCGAACCGCCCTCTCAGAGAACACCGTGGCCAAGCGGATGGCCGAACTCGGCTTGGCCGGCCGCAGGCCGAAGAAGCCGCGCTCGCTGACCCGCCAGGGCAAGCGGCCGGCCGCGCCGGATCTGGTGCGGCGGAAGTTCACCGCAGTCGCTCCGGACGTGCTGTGGGTCGGCGATGTCACGATGATCCGCACCGATGAGGGGCCGCTGTACTTGGCTTCGGTCGAGGACCTGTTCTCCCGCCGGCTGCTCGGCTACGCCATGTCGGAGCACCATGACGCGGCGCTGACGGTCGCCTCACTGCAGATGGCCATGGTCACGCGCGGTGGTGACGTAGACGGGGTGATCTTCCACTCCGATCGCGGATCGGAGTACACAGCTGCCCGCTACTAGGCCGAATGCCGCAAGCACGGGGTGGTGCAGTCGATGGGCCGGGTCGGGTGCGCGCTCGACAACGGAGCCGCCGAGTCGCTCAACAGCACCCTGAAGGTCGAGTTCGTATACCGGCACCGCTTCCGCACCCGAGCGGAGGCCCGGTTGAAGATCGCGACCTGGATCGCGGACTTCTACAACGTCAAGCGCAGGCACAGCGCCAACGACGGGCTGCCGCCTGTCACATTCGAGCGTCAGATGATCGAGAAGCGGCAAGCATCAACGGCCCTGCTGAGGGCCGCTGTGGCATAGAACCGTCTCCACGATTTGAGGGGATTGACACCGCACACGCGCGGCCTGCGTCTCCAATCATTCACCCACTCACCTAGCAATCATGCTTGCCTCCCGCGAGGCTGGCGCCGCCTGTTCGCCATCTATCTGGGCGATTACGGCCCGGGCGGCCTCACTCTTCAGGCCGCCGCACCGGATGAGCTGTGAGGGCTCATGGTCCGGGTGGCGCCGCCCGGATGGCAGGCCGACACCCTGCTCCTCATCTGCGCCGGCGGTGTCCGGTATCTGCCCTCGTGCTGCTCAACGCCCTGGCGAATCGGCCCAGCGCCGCTCCACTCTCCCAGAAGGAGCCCGCCCCGTAGCACCCAGTACCGGGGCGGCCGACGGCCATCTCCTCGGGCAGCGGGCAAGGCGAGACCCCGGTGGATGAGGTCGTGCAGGAGAACGCGCGGCCCTCACCCCGCACGGCTGCGTTGGAGCCGCGTCCATGTGCGGGTGTGTCCGCTGTCGCCGCCCGCCCGCCACATGCTGAGCGTTGTGGGGGGCACGGCCCGCACGCCAACTCCGTCGGGGGAGGGTCTGGCATCAGGAGATGACATGCGAGAACCCACCCACCGCGATACGCCGATTCTCGACGCGAGGTCGCCATGATCGATAACCACACCACATCGCCCCCGGCTGGAGTGAACCCGAGCACACCCAGCATCGCCCGGGTGTACGACTACTTGCTGGGTGGTAGGGACAACTTCGCCGTCGATCGACAACTGGCCGAGCAGGTCTTGAAGGTGGCTCCGAACGCGCGGACTACGGCCCAGGCGAATCGCAGCTTCCTGGTTCGTGCGACGGAAGCCGTCGTCCGGGCCGGCATCGGGCAGTTCATCGATCTGGGTATCGGCATCCCGACGTCGCCGAATGTGCATGAGGTGGCGCAGCGGATCAACCCAGACGCGCGCGTGGCGTATGTGGACAACGATCCGATCGTGCTGGTCCACGCCCGCGCCCTGCTGTCCAGGATCAGGTCGGATGTGATCACGCTCAAGGGTGGCCTGCGAGACCCGAAAGAGATCTTGGATCGCCCCAAGCTACGTGCTCACATCGATTTCGCTCAGCCGACCGCGTTCCTCTTGGTGGCGGTGCTGCATCTGTTGACCAACGAGGACAGGCCGGAACGGCTGATGGAGGCAATCCGCGACCGGATGGCGCCCGGCAGCTATCTGATCTTGTCGCATCTATGGGACGACCCGGACGGTGTCGCACGGGCAGGTGCCGGAGAGTACGCGCACCACAAGGCCAGTGCTTCGGTTGTGCCCCGGACGAGGGGGCAGATCCAGCTGTTTTTCGACGGCTTCGAGTTGGTCGAGCCTGGGCTGGTGTTCCTGGATCAGTGGCGGCCGACGCAGAGCATGATCAACGCGGGGGCTGTGGTCGATTTGGCCGGAGTGGTCGTCGATCGGGTTGAAGCTGTTGAGGTGCTCATTCAGCAGGTGATTGCTCAGCTCCTGGTTGCGGCGATGAACTTCCGTTTGGTCGTCGACGCCGAGGAAGCCGAGTAGCGCGGCCAGATCGTCGAGCGTGCGGGGCTTGTAGCGGCGCCAGCTGGTGAAGAACTCCGGCCAGTCGGTAATGGCCGCGAGTTGTCGGTGCGACAGAGTGACCTGAGGGCTGGGCTCGAGGCCGCTGCCGTTGTCGGTGAAGGTGAGCGTCCACCAGTCGTCGGGCCGGTCGGGGTAGCGGCCGGTGACCGCCAGCTCGTTGTAGGTGCGGTAGTAGATCAGGTTGAGCTGGGCCGCGGGGCCGGGTGCGGGGCCGGCGAAGTTGCCGCGGACGTCGATGCGGAAGCGGAATGTGTTGGTCACCGTGAGTCGCTCCGTGCGTCGGTGGGTGAAGGGGTCGTCGGGTCTCCGGGTGGGGGATGAACGAAAAAGCCCTCGGGGAGGGCAGGTGTGTCCCTTGGGGGCTCGTCTCCCGCGGGTGCTGTGAGCCATCCCCGGGATTGTATTTACTATTATAATACATCGTTCGGTGGGGGAAGGGGTTCCTCCGGGTGTCTTGGGTGCCCGTCATACGGCAGGGCAACCCCAGTCCAGGCGGCGGAGCGCCAGATGGGCGTCTCGGTGAGCGCCTCGAGGTCGGGCGCTGGTGACCGTGGCCCGGGTGGCCGGCTCGTGCTGGCCGTGGCGGTGCAGTGTCGCGGCCATCCCGCGGTGATCTGGCCGCTGGCGCGGAAGACGGTGTCGACGTCGCGGGCCGCGTGCTGCAGGACGTCGGCGCCCCTGTCTGCCCTGCTCCGCCGGGCCGAGCCCTGCCGCGGCCAGGGCCGAGTTCGGCTTCCGGTCCGCCGGCGCGCGGCCGGCGTCGTGGTCGCCGCGGATGCCGTCGGCCGCGGGACGGCCAGGCTCACCGGCGGGCCGGCGCCAATCGGGCGCAGTCTGCGGGGAGAGGGAGATGGGAGAACGGAGAAGGTGGAGCGCCCGCGTGCCTGCGCTTTCGGACCGCGCGATGTGAACGCTGACGTGGCTCTGGGCGCCTGACCTCTGAGCCGCTCGGGGTGGCCGTCGCGTGCCGCGTTCGGCGCAGAGCTGGCGGTCGATACCCCGGGCTATCCCGTCCCGTTTCTTGCCTCGGGGGGTCGCGCGGGGTCTGCCGGTGCTCGGCTGCTGACCATTCTCGCGGTCTGGGAGGGGCTCGTTGTTGCGACCCTGAAGGGGTCAGGGTCCCGGCGCGCGGGGATGGCAATGCTGTCAGGCCATCGCAGGCCCGGCCCTGCCTGGTTCGGTCCCGAAGGCGTCACCGGCGCCTGCGGGAGGCCTCGCCGGGCTGCCTGAGCTACTGGGTGCTTGGCGAGTGAGGCGGATGCCGCGCATCTCCATCGTGTTTCTCTCAGCCCGCCACATTTATATATTAGTACATCATCAATGTGGGTGTCCGATCCCGCTCGCGGCTTTGGCTCTGCACCGGTCTCCACCTGCCCGGCCCGCGGCTGCTGCCGGCGAGACCCCATCACCTGGCATGTGGCTGCAGACGAGGGCGGGCGTCTGGGGCATCGAGGGGCGCCGGCTCACCGGCGGCCGCGGCGGCCGGCTTTACTCCTCGTGAGTTCGAGGTGGCGGGGCGCGGCCACGGGAGTGTTCACGCCAGTGGTAGCGCTGGCCGCACGGTTATGGCCGCATGCGCCTGGCCGGAGATGAGCACGGTAGAGGTGCATGCACGAGGTGAACGCCGAACGCCGCGGCGGCCGCGGGCTCCGCCGGTGAGCTCGGCGCCGCGGCCGGCTGCTGCAGCTCCCGGTGCGTGCCGTCGCGCTCCAGGATCATGACCAGGTCTAGCGGACCGCCTTGCTCACCAATCATCCCCGCGTTGCCGGGTGTGTGTGGGTGACCGGCTCGAACAGGACCTCGGCGAGCGGCGGGTGCCGTCCTCCGGCAGGACGGGCCCCCAATCGCCGGTCTCGAAGGACGGGGACGGCCGGCCCGATTCCGGCTCGTGCCCAGGTGAGGTACCCCCAGGTCGGTGACGCCCGTCATGCCTTTCGCCGGTGTCGGTGTCGGTGCTTCCACGGGCTGGTCGCGGCGTCATCCAGCTCGAGCGCGACCGGGCTGACCTGCTTGTATCCCTTACAGCCGAGGATCACGTATGGGCCGACCAGCCGGGTGCCGACCGTGACGCGGTCGGGTCGCCCGGGTCGGGTCTGCCGTCGCAGTCGTGGCACCGTGGGGTGAGCCAGGCGACGATCGCCTCGGCCCTGGCGGGCTCACGCAGCGCCTCGGCGACGCTGTCGATGTAGGCGAGGTCGGGACCGTGCAGGTAGCCGGCGGGGGGACCTGAGTATCGCGATCATCGCCCCTCCTGCGGAGTCGGCTTCCTGGCCGGGCCGCTCGTGGCTCGCGCGACCACCGCTGCCGCGTGACGGTAGCTGATGTCCAGCGCGGCGGCGACGTCGGGGGCGTGGCGCCGTAGCGGCCATGGCGTGTGCGCGCCGGCGCTGGTCGGCGGCCAGGTCGTGGCGGACAAGCCCGCCGGTTGCTCCCATGGCGCCGCGCGCTGGCGGCTGGTAGCCCTCGATGGGCGCGACCGTGAGGTTCAGTCCCAGGCCGACCCCGGCGAGGTATGCCTTCAGCGTGGCCAGGCAGACGGACTGGCTGTCGTCTCCGCGCTCGGCGAGGGACCCCGAGCCCGAGACGGTCCGATGGGCAGCCCTGACAGCGACCTGCTTGAAGGACGGCTTGAGCCGCGTGCGGCGGGCCCTCCCGGCGAGGATGAGCTGCCGCACGTGCTCCTCCTGTTGCGCTGCGGTCATCACCCCGCCTCCCGGCCGGCCTCAGGGATGAGCTGCGCCACGGTAGGTGAGGAGGCAATCAGGCGATCACCTCGTCGCCGACCTGGGCCGCCGCGAGCTCCAGCACCCGCTGGATGTCGGCGGCGCTCAGGTCCCGGTCGATGCATGGTGTCAGCGCGGCCGTCACGAACTAGAGCATCTCCCACGCCTCGGCGAGGTCGCAGCGGACGCCGCGCCGGGTGATGATGAGCTTCGCGAGCTGGTGGGCGATGTCGGCGACCCCGTTGGGCGCGTCCGTGATGACAGGGCCGGGCTGGTTGTAGTGCGCCGTGATGCGGTCGATTTCGACCTTGGAGAGACCCATCAGCGGCCTGACTTCCGGTTACGCTCGTTGGCGATCTCCCTGCCTTTCAGGGGGGAGGATCTAATGAACATTAGAATGCATCGATAATGCTTGGTGTCAGGTCCCTGTGGCGATCGGGTCTGGTCCGTCGGGGACCACTGCGCCAGGCAGTCGTTGCGGCGGTTGTGACGTCCAGCTGGGCCTGGGGCGGCGTGTCGGCGGGCACCACTGGCGAGCGAGGCGACGGGCCAGGCTCCGGGTTTCTCCGCGATGGGCGGCTCGGGAGCCCTCAAGCACAAAGAAAGGGAACGTCGCGGGTGGCGCTCGTCCCGAGCGTCGGGGTCCTCGAGGGGCGCCGGCTCACCGGCGGCCGCGGGCAGTGTTGCCGGGCCCGCCTCGTCGATCGCTCGGCCGTCGAGATGGGGCAGGCGCGCGCGTCACGCGGTGGCCGTCGGGTCGCCGGCGGCCGCGGCGGCCGGCCCCACTCCTCGTGAGGCGAGGCGGCTAGGCGCGGCAACGGGAGTGTTGTGACGGTGGTGGTGTTGGCCGCGTGGTCATGGCCGCATGCGCCTGACCAGAGGTGAACGAGGGAGGGGCGAGCGAGGTGAACGCCGGCACCGCGGCGCCGAGCCCACCGGCGACCGCGGCCGGCGTTGGACGGTGCTCGCAGGGTTGTCTCGTCTCGCGACGCGTTGCCGTGATGGGGCGAGGGCTGGCTGTGTCCGAGGCATGGTCGGCGCCGGGCGCCGCGGCGGCCGCGCGGACCTCGCCGGTGAGCTCCGCTGAGGGCTCAGAACCGGCTCACTTCTCCCTGGTCTGGAGCGTGTGCCCAACCTTCAGGCTCTGTTAGCCGCACAGCCTGACGATTCGGGACGAGGAAACCCACCCGCCCCAACACCTGGGCGTCGCGGGCGTCCTCATCCTCCAGCTCCACGAAGGACGGAGACCGACGACCGCGCCGGCACCGCCCCCGACGGCAGCTGCCACCCGGGGACCCAGCGCGCCGTCGGTCCGGATCGACTCGACACAAAGACCTTTCCGGACATAGCCGGGGAAAAGATTCTCTGAGGAAGAAAGATTTCCGGCGGCACTATCCGTAACCAAGGCCCTTTGAATTTGTTCCCAGCGCGGCGGGCGCCATGTCGGGGATCTCCGCGCACGGCTTCATCCCTGGCCGTTGCTGCCCTCACGCCTTGTCCGACGGCGCCTCGCCGGTGAGCCGGCCACGCACTGACGACCACCCGGGCACGCAAGCCCGCCGCTGGACGAGCAGACATCGCCTTGTGGACGCCATCCTGTGGCCGCGCCGCCCCCCACGCCCCGGCGGGCCAGGCGCTCCCACAACACGCCACCAGGTCGTGTACGCGACCGCTGGACTCGTCGGTCTGCGGGCTGGAGGCGGACCTGTCCCGGCGTCAACCGCAGTCGCATCGAGCGCCACGGTGGCCGGAGACGGTGGCCGGAGGCCGGATCCGCCGTACCGGATCAGTCATATGGGCGCCTCAACCGCTCGATGTCGTCTGGGCGACATCACCAGGACGACCCTGGGCCCTACCGCGGCCGCCTTGCCCGCGACCGCGGACGAGCCGGCGCGCCTCGAGGGCGCGGGCCACCTCGAGTCCCCGCAACGGGAGCCGGCCGACGGCGCCCCCCGCACCCGGAGTCTGCTCTGCCAGAGAACATCGTCCCCGGCGCCACGTTCAGCGGCCCTGGCCCCGGGGTGCAGCGCCGCCGCCTTTCCGCTCCACCGCGTACAGGCGAACGCGGCCGGGCGTACCGTCCTGTCAGCTCGGGCTGGAGCCGGCCGCGAACTCACCGGCGCGCCCGGCGGCGCCGGGCCGGCTGCGGCGGCTCGCCCGGCTCGGAAACTGGAGTGCCCGGTGCTCGATGCCCCGGCGCGGGAGGCGTCGCGGTCGTCGACGACCCGTCGCCGGACCACCTCGTGGCACCCGGAGGATGCGCATCACGTGGCCCCGGTCTGGGTGTCGTCCCGCTCGATCGTCACCTCGCTGCATTTCTGGGGGCACAGGTCTGCCCCCTGCAGGTCGTCGATCTCATCGACCGATACATAGAAGGCGCGGCCGGAAAAGGGGCACCAGTCGTCGATGTCGTTGGTGTGCTCGGCCAGTGTCACGCGGACCTCATCCACCTCGTTCACCTTCACCACCTCGTCTGCTGGACGACTCGCTCGTCGCGCCGCAGCCCGCCCGGGACTTCTCCTTCCGTTCGTGCTGGCGGCCCTCCGGCCGCGCAGCGTCGTTCGGGAGAGCGGGGCCAGATGCTTTCCCCTGGACCCGGTGTGCGGCGCGACCCTCAAAACGTCATATGGATGTATTATAATATAAAAACTTCACACAGAAGAGGTGATCCCGATGCCGATTCCCATGCTCGACCACCCCGAAATCCTCGACGAACCTCACGGCCAGCAGCCCGGCAGCACGCTCCGCGATCAGGTCCGCGACGAGATCATCCCCGGCTTGGCCGGGCAAGCCGGGGACTTCGAGGGCGCCCACCGGTTCATCACTCAGCTCGCGGGCGTGCCCGACACCCACGACTGGAGCGGCCGGGCCGCGCAGGCCCACATGCTCCTTCTTCTCCACGTCGGTGCCCTCAACCCCGCCTGGACTTTCCAGCAGGTCGTCGACCACTGCGCCCACCTGATCGATACCGCAGACCCCGACCAGGACGACGACGAGCCCACCGACGCCTGAAGGCCGGGCGGTGAAGGCCGGGCGGAGACACCCTGGGCCCTGCCCACCGGCGCCCGTTAGCGTCCGACGCGACGCGCTATCCCATGCTGGGGTGCGCGAGAGCATGACCAGCCCATGAGGGCTCCGGCACCGCGGCGCCTGGTTGCCGGAAAGCCGGCCTGGCCCACGCCCCCTGCCCACCCGGGAACCTCGCACGGTCGCGGTTCGGATCGGTCCTCGCCTCGGCGGGGTACCACCACGACGCCCGTTGCTCACAAGTCGCCGAACACCGCTCCCGTCGGCCTCCGCCCTGGCTCGGCCTCCGCCTGCTCTCGATTCGGCAGTCGGGTGCGGCCGGTGAGCCGGTCCTCGCCCCGTCCTTGGCGCGCAAGCCGACCGCCGTGGCGTGCCGCAGCGCGGGGCCCTCTCCGCCAAGGATGGGCACAGACGTGAGACCTGAATCTGCCGGTGTGATCCGTGGCCGCTGGACGGAAGAGCGCGACGGAAGAGCGCGACGGAAGACGATGCCCGCACACCCGCTCCAAAGCGGATCGGCCCAGCAGTTGCGCCTCTGCACGTGGACTCGTCGGCCTGCGGGCTCGAGGCGAAACCCTGACATAGCCGCGCGGCTTCGGTCGCCTGGCGAGCCAGTCCCGGTCCGCCCATCCGCAACCCGGAATACCGCTCCCGGTCGGCGCCGGCCTTGTCGGCCGGCCGCCCCGCCGCGTTCTGCCGCCGCCGCGGCCGCCGGTGAGCGCCGGCCCCGCGGCGCTGGCGCGCATCAACGAACCGGCCGGCGGTTCATCCTCCTCCGGCCCGACCTGCGCGGGCCCGATCGCGTGCCGAGCTCGCTTGGGCCGGGTGGGCCGGCCGTCCGCGCCTCCGGTCCGTGTGGGCCGCATGAATGGGCGTGCGCTGGCGGTGCACGGTACGCGTGATGCCGTCGGCGGGCAGCGGTGTTGCGGCGCAGTGGGCTGGTTTAGGAGCCGGGGGAGAGGCGGCTGTCGTGAGGGCCGAAGGCCGCGGGGGTGATTCACCGGCGGCCGCCGGCAGCTCGTGCATGGCCGGTGCGCGGTTCAGGGGCGGGCCCGGGCTGCGGCGCGGTGCTGGTTGGCCGGTGCTGGTTGGCCGGTGCTGGTTGGCCGGTGTCGGTCGTCGCCCGTGCTGCGGTGGTCACGCCTGCGGCAAAGGTCGGCGATGTGACCATTCATGGCCGGTGGTGAGGGTCACGATGCGGGCAATGGTGGCGCGACAGGGTGCGGGCGAGAGGTAACCCGCCGGCCCAGGCTGTGGTCGCCGGCGGAGGCGCCTTCGTGGTTCCCCTGCTCTCAGCTCACGGGGGGTAGCTGAGAGCAGGGATCCCCCCGAGTGTCGACCCCTCCCCGTTTCGACCCGCTCACCCCGGGATGGGGTGTATGCGGCCCAGGGGAGTCATCATGCCTGCCTGGAGTATTCATCAGGGCGACGCGCTTGCCTGGAGTATTCATCAGGGCGACGCGCTTGCCCTGCTGCCTGCCGTGCCTGCCGGTTCCGTGGGGTTGGTGCTGGCCGATCCGCCGTACAACTCCGGCGGCCGTACCGGGGCCGAGCGTGCCGTGCAGAGTGCCCGCGACAAGTACGTCTCCGGCGATGCCCGCCATGACCTGGCCGACTTCGCCGGTGACAATCGCGATCAGCGCTCGTTCGGGTACTGGCTGACGCTCGTGCTCGGTCAAGGTCTGTGCCTGGCCCGCCCGGGCGCCTCCTGCCTGGTGTTCTGCGACTGGCGCCAGACCGCTATCACCAGCGACGCTCTTCAGGCGGCGGGTTGGACGTGGCGCGGCATCATCCCGTGGCGCAAGCCGATCAGCAGGCCGCAGCGCGATGGATTCCGCCGCGAGTGCGAGTACATCCTGTGGGGCAGCTACGGCGTCCCGATCCGCCACGACACGCCGATCTACCTGCCGGGCCTGGTCGAGGGCTCCCAGCCCCGCGGCCGAGCGCGGCGGCACATCACCCAAAAGCCGGTCGAGGTGCTGCGCCAGCTCGTGCGCGTCTGCCCGGAGGGCGGGACGGTTCTTGATCCGTTCGCGGGTGCGGGCTCCAGCGGCGTGGCCGCCTTGCTGGAGGGGCGTGACTTCATCGGTGTCGAGATCACCGAGCACTACGCCGCTATCGCCCGTGAGCGACTGGCCGCCACGGAACGGACGTTGGAGCGAAACGTAGAAGCGGCCCGCTGCTGATCGCCGCGGCCAGGTGACGGCTCTGGCCATCGCGCTGAGGAACCGATTGGCCGAGGCCGGCAGGGTCGCCGGTGAGCTCGGTGCCGCGAGCCGGCAAAAGAGCCGGAGGCCGAGACCATCAATGAAGGCCTCGTCCCGGAACGCCGTGTCCACGCCCGCTGGCCACCTGGTCAGGTGGTATTCGAGTTCGCGCGTGAAGCGGGCCGGGGCTACGGATGCCCTCCGATGCCTGGCGACTCGCCGGCCGCCGGGCTCACCGAAGGCCCGCGGCGCCCACAAGCACTGGCCGATTACCTCCATCGCCTGACACGCATCCACTTCACCGCCGAGTGGCTGCGCCCCCTGCGGGCCGGCCGATACGGTGCGCGGCTGGCTGCGCCGGTTCTCCTCCAGAGCCGAGCGGCTGCGGGCGGCGTTCACCGCGCTGCTGGTGGCGTTCCTGGCCGAGCCCGCGATCCTGCCGGCTTGGTCCGCTCCGCCGGCGGACGAGATGGGCGCGGTGATGGTTAGTACGGCAGCCGCATTTCGCTGTGTGAGCTGGGCTGATGCGTGGAGTCGATGCGATCTTGTGATGGCTTTCGGCGCTCATGAGAGCAGCCGCCCATGATCATGTCTGTGTGAAGAGAACAAGATC
>NZ_SMKP01000254.1:0-12713 GCF_004349015.1 Nonomuraea diastatica | reverse complement strand
CTTCTCCAGGGTGGGATGGGCCATGGCGGGGCCGCGCCCGGGCGGACGGTCCTGGCCGCCGCCGAGCAGGGCCTCGACCGTGGTCTGCAGGGCGTCCGCCAGGCGGTAGAGGGCGCCGGTGTCGGGCGTGTCGGCGTTCTCTTCCAGATATTTCACGTAACCGGGCGACATATCCGCTTTGTCGGCGACCTGTTCCCGGGTCAAGCCGAGACGTTCGCGGTGGTGAATGATACGGCGTCCGAAATCACCGGTGCCTGTCATGATCACTTCTCCTCGCGTATAGGTGCGGCGCACGGTGCCGTTGATGCGCGCCTCGCGATGGTCGGCGTCCACGAAGATCTGGCGCCCGTGGTAACGCAGCGGCATGCACACCAGGCCGAGCCGGTCGGGCACCAGCGGATCCAGCCGCAGCCGCCCGCCCCGTTCGAGCTCCAGGCCCAGGTAGCAGCTCTGCAGCAGGTCGAGCGTGCCGCCCATGGCTCCCAGGTGGATGCCCTCCGCGGTCGTGCCGCCCTGCACGTCACTGATGTCGCCGGTGAGGGCCTCGATGAAGAACTCCCAGGACCGCTCCCGGTTGCGGCGGGCCAGGATCCAGGCGTGCACGACGGCGCTGAGCGTGGAGCCGTGGCTGGTACGCCGCAGGTAGTAGGTGATCGTCCTGGGGATCAGGCCGGGGTCGGGCGTGTAGCCGAGCCGTTCCAGGATGCCGGTCAGCTCCTCGTCGCCCAGCAGGTAGCAGAGCATGAGCGTGTCGGCCTGCTTGGAGGCCCGGTAACGGTTGACGTCGTCGCCCTCGGCCTCCAGCGCCCGGTCCAGGCGGCGCACGCCGCGATAGCGGTCCCAGTCGAGCTCCAGCAGGTCGCCGTACCCCGTGAACTGGCTGATGACGCCCTGGTGGAAGTCGACCCGCATGCGGCGGCTGACGTCGTCCCAGAGGGCCAGCTCCGCGGCCGGCGGCGCCAGATGCGGCGCCAGCACGGCGGTCTCGCGGGCGCGCGTCATCAGCCACACGGTCATGATGTTGGTGTAGGCGTTGTTGGCCAGGCCGGGTACGTCGGAGCCCGGACAGCCGTCGTGATACTCGTCGGGGCCCATGACGCCGCGGATCTCGTAGCGGCCGTCGCGGAGCTCGGCCAGCGAGGCGAAGAACCTGGCGATGTCGAGCAGCAACTCGGCGCACCACGGCGGCATCGAGCCGGTGGCCAGATAGTGGTGCCACACGTTGTAGGCGATGGCCAGGCCGACGTGCCGCTGGCGGTGCGAGTTGTCCGGCAGCCAGCGGCCGGAGGCGGGATTGAGGTGCAGCGTCTGCGTCTCCTCACGGCCGTCGCTGCCGCTCTGCCACGGGAACATCGCGCCTTCGTACCCGGCCTCCGCGGCCGCGGCCCTGGCCTCGGGCAGGCGCCGCCAGCGATAGCGCAGCAGACCGAGCGAGATCTCGGGGAAGCGCAGGTTCAGCCACGGCTCCACGAACAGCTCGTCCCAGAACACGTGCCCCCGGTACGCCTCGCCGTGCAGGCCCCGGGCGGGCACCCCGGTGTCGAGGTCGGCGGTGTGCGGGGAGAGTGTCTGGAGCAAGTGGAAGACGTACAGGTGGACCAGCTGCGACAGCTCAGGGCCGTCCACGTCGAGCCGGGCCCGCCGCCACAGGCACTCCCACGCCGACGCGTGCCGGGCCAGCAGCTCGTCGAAACGCGGCGCGCGGCGCGCGTGCCGCAGGGCCGACGAGCGCGGGTCGTGGCAGGCGAGGTCGCGCGAGCTCGCCAGCGCCACGATCTTCGTGAGCCGGGCCGGTTCGCCCTCGGCAAGGTCGAGCACGTGGTCGGAGGTGATGTGGTCGCCGCCCAGCGCGGGCCGCGCGGCCGGCGCGTCCCCGTCGGTCCTGGCGGCCAGCGCCACCATGACGTGCGCGTTGCGCGTGGTCACCGTCAGCCAGGCCAGGCCGTTGTCCGCGCCCGTCTCGTGCCCGGTGAGATGGTCGCCGCGCAGGTCGCGGTAGCGGGCCACGCCGCAGTTCGTCACCCTGCCCTCCAGCGTGCAGCGCACCCGCATCGGCCCCGACCAGTTCTCCGCGGTGAACGTGGTCTCCAGCGCGGCCATGGCGGGATCGGCCATGGACACCAGGCGGCGCTGGCGTACGTGGGTGACCCGGCCCGCGCCGTCGCGCCAGCGCAGCTCCCGTGTCAGCACGCCGTGCCTCAGGTCCAGCTCGTGCCGGTAGCGCAGCAGGTCGGCCTCCTCAGGCCGGAACCAGCCGGACTCCGGCGTGGCGAACGTCAGCGGCAGCCAGTCGGGCAGGTTGACGAGGTCCTCGTTCGTCACCGTACGGCCGGCCACCACCGAGTCGAGCCGGTCGTAGCAGCCCGCCAGGTACGTGCCCGGGGTGCGCGGCCGCCCGTCGGGGGTGGCCCCCCGCGTCGCGAACCGGCCGTTGCCGAGCGTGCACAGCGCCTCGCGCAGCCCCTCTCCGGCGGGGTCGAAACCCTCGTAGACGAGGGTCCAGGCGTTCATCGCCGCCCCACGGGCACCCGCCCGGTCACGCTCGCGTCGGCCAGGTCGGCCACCACCGCGTCGGCTCCGGCCGCGCGCATCGCCGCCTCCTGGGAGCCGCTCCTGTCCACCGCGACGATCAGCCCGAACCCGCCCCTGCGGCCGGCCTCGACCCCGGGCAACGCGTCCTCCACGATCGCCGCCTCGTCCGCGGGCACCTGCAGGCGGCGGGCCGCCTCCAGGAACAGCGCGGGACCCGGCTTGCCCGGCAGCCCCAGCTCGGCCGCGTCGTTGCCGTCGACCACGGCGTCGAACAGGTGCAGCAGGCCCGCGGACGCCACCACCGCGCGGCAGTGCCTGCTGGCCGAGACCACCGCCGTGCGGGCCCCGCGGCGCCGCAACTCGTGCAGCAGCGCGACGGTCGGAGGGAACGCGGCAACGCCGTGCTTGTCGATCTGCTCCCGGAACAACGCGTCCTTGGCCAGCCCGAGCCCGTGGACGGTCGGCGCCCCCGGCTCGTCGCGAGGGCCGCCTTCCGGCAGCGAGACGCCGCGCGAGGCCAGGAACGTACGCACCCCGTCGAGCCGCGGCCGGCCGTCCACGTACGCCAGGTAGTCGGCGCGTATGTCGAACGGCTCCGCCCCCCGGCCTCGCAGGAAGGCGTCGAAGACGTGCTTCCACGCGGCCGCGTGCACCCGGGCCGTGTCGGTGACCACGCCGTCGGTGTCGAAGACCACCGCGCGGAGTTTGCTCAGGTCGAAGGTGGACATGTCAGGACGCTACCCGCGTACGGGCCTGCCAGCCCTGACCGTACGACCCGGCTTCGCACCGGCTCCCGGACGGGATCGCCGGGATGGCGACCGCGCGGGCTTCCTGCGGTCCTGAGCCATCGGGGGTACGTTGGGTTCGCCATCGTGAGCGCTGCCGCAGGAGGTCCGCATGAAGGTGCACCGCGTGCTGCCGCCCCTCCTGGCGGCGCTCGGGGTCGCCGTCGCCGGCTGCGGTGGGGGGACGCACCCGGAGGCGACGGCCACCGCGCCGCCTTCGACAGCGCCTTCGACTTCGGCCGGGCCCACCGCCCCGCCCAGCCCGTCCGGCTCGGTCTCGACCACCCCGGGCAGCGGCACGCCCGCACCGGGCGAGTCCCTCATCGCCGGCCGCTACCAGCCGCTGTGGCCGTTCTCCACCCAGGAGGAGGCGGAGCGCTGGCGGGAGGCCCCGGGCGAGGACGGCGACCAGGCATGGCACCTCGACGCCGCCCGCACCGCGCTCGCCTTCACCCGCGACTACCTCGGCTTCACCGAGATCGACCGGGCCGTCAAGACCGAGCAGGACGGCGTGCACGCGCGCGTGCACGTCGGCTACCGCAGCCAGGAGGGCGACCGGCCGGCGGTCGCCGCCGTCGTGCACCTCATGCGGTACGGGCCGGGCGAGGACGCCCCGTGGGAGGTCGTCGGCACCGACGACACCTCGTTCACCCTGACGAAGCCGGCCTACGGCGCCGCCGTGAGCTCGCCGCTCACCGTGGGAGGGCGCATCTCGGGCGTGGACGAGAGCATCACCGTCCACGTGCGGCGGCCGGGCTCGGACGCCCCGCTGGGCGAGCGGTGCTGCGTGCCCGCCGGAGGCCGGAAAGCACCCTGGTCGGCCAGGGTCGACTTCACGGCCCAGCCGGGGAAGACCCTCACCGTCGTGGTCTCCACGGGCGGTCACGTGGCGACGGTCGAACGCTTCGCGGTGACGGGCGTCAGCGTCACGTCCTGAAGGCCCGTACGGAAGTCCCGGCCGGCGCGCCTGGACCGGCGGGATGTCCCGCACCGACGGCTCCCATGCCGTCGATCGCGCGCCGCGGCCGGTCCGGCTCCCGCGCGAGTCCGGCTCCCCGCGCGAGCCCGGCTCAGCAGGCCGGAGATGCCCGCAGCTTCGCACGATGCGCGCGGTTCGCGGCCATCAGCCCGTCGAGTGCGTCGCGGGTGCGGATGAGGTCGGCGATGTGCGCGGAGAGCCGGTCGCGCTCCTGCGCCATCCGTTCCAGAGCGGCGTCGGAGTTGTCCTCGCTGGGCGCATCGACGCACGGGAGCACTTCGGCGATGGTGCGGCTGGACAGACCCGCGGTGTACAGGCGCTGGATGAGCGTGACCCGTTCGACCCCGTCGTCCGTGTAGTGCCGTTGCCCCCTCGCGCTGCGGGTGCTGGCGAGCAGCCCCTGCTCTTCGTAGTAGCGCAGCGACCGGACACTGGCTCCCGTCCGTGACGCGAGCTCACCGATGCGCACAACGTCCTCCCCGTGTGATCTGCGGCACAAGGCTTGCCTCTGACATCCATGTGAGCTTTTAGCCTACTCGTCGTACCCGCGATCCGTGGTCGAGGACTATGGAGGACGACGTGACGACCCTGTTCGACAACTATCGGCTCGGTGACCTGACGCTGCCCAACCGGATGGTGATGGCTCCGATGACACGAAGCCGGGCCGCCGCGGGCGGTCTTGCGACGCCGTCGATGGCGACGTACTACGCTCAGCGTGCGACGGCCGGGCTGATCATCTCCGAGGGCGTGCAGCCGAGCCTGATCGGACAGTCCAACCCGGGCACGCCGGGACTGCACACCGATGAGCAGGTTTCCGCGTGGCGCCCGGTGACCGCCGCCGTGCACACCGGCGGCGGGCGGATCCTCGCCCAGCTCATGCACGGCGGACGGGTCTCCCATCCCGCTACCACCGGCATGCGGCCGGTCGGGCCCTCGGCGGTCCCGGCCGTCGGCGACGTGTTCACACCGTCCGGGCCGCAGCCGGCGCCGACGCCGCGCGCCCTGGACACCGCCGAGGTGCCCGAGCACGCCGAGTCGTACGGCCAGGCCGCCCGCCGGGCCGTCGAGGCCGGCTTCGACGGCGTGGAGTTGCACGGCGCGAACGGCTACCTGATCTCGCAGTTCCTCTCGTCGAACGCCAACCTGCGGACAGACCGCTACGGAGGCTCGGTGACCAACCGGATCCGGTTCGCCGTCGAAGCGGTGTCCGCGACCGCCGAGGCTGTCGGCGGGGCCAGGACCGGGATCCGCCTCTCCCCGGGCGGGACGTTCTGGGGTGTGGAGGAGACCGATGTGCCGGAGTTGTACAGTGCGCTGCTGGCCGAGCTGGCCCAGCTCGGCCTGGCCTACGTGCATCTCGAGGCCACCGCGGCGAAGACGTGCTGATCGGGCTGCGCCGCGCGTGGCCGGGCACCCTCATCGTGAACCCGGTGGTGCCGATGGGCCCGAAGCAGACCGGACGGGCCGAGGCCGACCGCTGGCTCGGGCTGGGCGCCGAGCTCATCAGCTTCGGCCGCGGGTTCCTCGCCAACCCCGACCTGGTCGAGCGGTTGCGCACCGGCCTCCCGATCGCTCCCGTCGACGAGGCGACGTACTACCAGGGCGGCGACGCGGGCTACCTGACCTACTCGGCGTACCAGTACACCGCCTGACGCCACTAACATAAATGACCGTTCAATAACCAGCGGAGGCGTCATGGGCAGGCCCCGTACGACCAGCGACGAGGCGATCCTCCAAGCCGCCGCCCGCGCGATCGGGCGGCACGGGCCGCAGAGCCTCACCCTGGCCGCGGTGGCCCAGGAGGCCGGGCTGTCCCCGGCCACCCTCGTGCAGCGCTTCGGCTCGAAGCGCGGCCTGCTCCTCGCGCTGGCCGGGCAGGCCAAGGAGAACGTGGCGCAGCCATTCCTGCGCGCCAGGGAGGAGCACGGGTCACCGCTGGAGGCGCTGCGGGCCGCCGTGGCCGGCCTGTCGGAAAGCGTGGCCACCCCGCAAGAGCTGGCCAACAGCCTCGGCTTCCTGCAACTCGACCTGACCGACCCCGGCTTCCGCGCCCACGCCGCCGAGCACGCCCGCCGCACACGCGACGAGATGGCCGCGCTGCTGGCCGAGGCGGTGGCGGCGGGGGAGCTCAAGGGCGAGACGGACGTCGCGCGGCTGGCCCGCTCGGTGCAGGTGACCTACAACGGCGTGCTCATCCTCTGGGCGCTGACCGGCGAGGGCGCCCTCGCCGACGCGATGCGCGACGCCCTCGACGATACGCTGCGCCCCTACAGGGACGGTTGAGCCGGAGACAGGCACGCGCGGGGCCGACCTGGGCCGATTCGGTATACCCAAAATTGGCCCGCGCCGGCTGAGAGCCCTGGTGGGGCTGGTACAAGGGAGGCGAACCCGATCTTCCAGAGTGGGAGCGTTCCCACCGGTAGCTGAAGAGAGAAACCCCTTGCACCACCAGCACCTCAGGCTCCCGGCGCTCTTAGCCGGCGCCGCACTCGTCCTCGCCCTCGGTACGAGCCCCGGCCACGCCACCCCTCCCGGCCAGACCACCACCGCGGGTCCCGCCACGGCCGTCCAGGTCGCCGCCGAAGCCGGCGCGCCCGTGGCCATCACGCTGATCACCGGCGACGTCGTCACGTACACACCGGTCAAGGACGGCGTCCCCAAGATCTCCATCCAGGAGGCCCCGCGCCTCGACGGCACGCCGGTCACGTTCGCGACCCTCCCGGCCAGGAACGGCGGCCGGCTGGTCCTGCCGTCCGACGCCGCGCCGCTGGTCTCGGCGGGAACCCTGGACGAGACGCTGTTCGACGTCGTCACGCTGGCCCGTGAAGGCCGTACCGACCGCATGCCGCTGCTGGTCACCTACCGGGGCGAGCCCGCCGCGTCCGCGCTGTCCGCAACCGCGGGCGCCCTGGCCGGCGCCGCGGACGTGCGCCCGCTGCCCAGCATTGACGGGGCCGCGCTCACCGTGAAGCCGGCCGACGCGGGCCGGTTCTGGAACGGTTTCCTCGGCGAGCGGCCCGCGCTCGAGAGGACGGCGGGCGGCATCGCCAAGATCTGGCTGGACCGGCAGGTCACCGCGTCGCTCGACACGAGCGTGCCGCTCATCGGCGCGCCCGCCGGCTGGGAGAAGGGCTTCGACGGCACCGGGACCAAGGTCGCCGTGCTCGACACGGGCATCGATGCCGAGCACCCCGACGTCGCCGGGAAGATCGCCGCCAGCGAGAACTTCTCCACGTCCCCGAGCATCACCGACAAGGAGGGCCACGGCACCCACGTCGCCTCCACCATCGCGGGCTCCGGCAGCGCCTCGGGGGGGACGTACAAGGGCGTCGCGCCCGGCGCCTCCCTGCTGATCGGCAAGGTGCTCGGCGACGACGGCAGGGGCGACTGGTCGTGGGCCATCGCGGGCATGGAATGGGCCGCCCAGCAGGGCGCCGACGTCGTCAACCTGAGCCTGGGCAGCTGCTGCGGCGACGGCACCGACCCGATGAGCCAGGCCGTCGACGAGCTCACCAAGAAGCACGGCACGCTGTTCGTCGCCGCCGCCGGAAACGCCGGGGATACGCTCACGGTGGACACCCCCGCCGCCGCGAACGAGGCCATCGCCGTCGGCTCGGTGGACAAGGACACCGGCACGTCGCTGAGCGGCTTCTCCAGCAAGGGACCCCGGTTGTACGACGCGGCCGTCAAGCCGAACATCGTCGCCCCCGGCGACGGCATCGTGGCCGCCCTCTCCTCCGCCTCGTCCGGCACACCGCACCCGGGCAACGAGCGTTACACCGCCGGTTCCGGCACCTCCATGGCCACCCCGCACGTGGCCGGCGCCGCGGCGATCCTGGCCCAGCAGCACCCCGGCTGGGACGCCGGCGAGCTGCGCGACGCGCTGACCTCCACCGCCGCGCGCGACGGCGGCCACAGCTGGTTCGAGCAGGGCAGCGGCCGGGTCGACGTGGCCCGCGCGGTCACCCAGCAGGTGTTCGCGACGTGGGCCGTCGACTTCCGCGTGCTCGCCGGCGAGCCCGCGACGCGGCAGGTCACGTACCGCAACACCGGGAGCGAGGACGTCACCCTGGCCGTCACGCCCGCGACCCGCGGCTGGAGCGGCAGGCCCGCGCCCGAAGGGGCGGTGAGCCTCAGCGCCGAGAGCGTCACCGTGCCCGCGAACGGCTCCGCCACCGTCGACGTCACCGTCGATCCCGCCAAGGGGGAGATCGGCGCGTACGGCGGCTCGATCACCGCGAGCGGCGGCGGCGCCGAACTGGTCACGCCGTTCGGCTACTACACCGGCCTGCCCACCCACCAGCTGACCGTCTCGCTGATCAACTCCTACGGCGTCAAGGAGTTCGGCAACGGCCGCGAGGGCACCGAGCCGCTCGTCTACTACATCCCGATGAAACGGAACGTCAGCCCCGAGGACCCGTTCTACCCGGCCGGCTACTACACCGCCCGCACCGACGCCCAGGGCAACCGGCAGGTGCCGCTGCCCGCGGGCGAGTACGAGGTGGTCACGCTGATCAACGACGCGGCGACGGCCAACCGCTCCAGCATGGTGATCGGTACCGTCACGCTCGACGGCGACAGGACGGTCACCCTGGACGCCCGCGACACCGTCCCGGTCGAGCCGGTCACCAGGGAGAAGACGGAAGGCGACGGAAAGCTCTGGTACGTCCGCACGTTCACCGACCGCAACAACCCCGTCTCCGTGTACGCGGGCACCGGTCCAGGCCAGGACCTCTACATCACGCCCGTCGGCAAGGTCCCGGCCGGCGAGATGCGGCTCTCCCACGGGTGGCGCCTCGACCCCGCCGCGCTGGCCTCCGCGACCGCGGGCCGGCTCCGGCTCGACCCTGTCTACGACGTCGCCGACACGCACACCGCCCTGACCGAGGACCGCACCCTGCCCGTCGTGTCCGTGGGACAGGGCAGGGAGGCGGACTTCCAGGGACTCGACGTGGCGGGCAAGCTGGTCCTGGCCGGGGTGCCGGTCGGGGACGGCGGCGCGTCGTACCGCGGCGCGACCGGCGCGATGGACCAGGCCGCCAGACTCGCCGCCGCGCGCGGCGCCGCCGGCTTCGCCGGCTACCTCGACGTCGACGGCGGCAGGGCCAGGGCGCCCTACTCCACCGGGCAGTTCCTGGGGCTGGGGCTGAGCGCCGAACAGGGCCGCGCGCTGCGCGCCGCCGTGGACGCACGGCCCGTCTCCATACGCCTGGAGCCGGACGACGGGGGACCGGTGTACCGCCTGCGCTACGACGAGCGCGGCCGGATCCCTGGCAAGGCCCACCAGGTGGACACGCGGGACCTCGTGCGGATCGACGCCCAGTATCACGCCGACCAGCCGGGCACCGCCGGCCGGGAGTTCGGGTCGTCCACCACGGGCGAGGAGCCTGGCGAGATCACGTACGGGCAGCCTCTCACCATGCCGCTGGCCCGTACCGAGTACTTCGGCCCGGTCGACGACAAGGTCACCTGGAGCCGCGAGATCAGCAACCAGAGCCTGCGCCTGCACTCCAGCGACCGCTTCACCCGGCACGACCGCCGGCAGAGCGAGCACTGGTTCAAGGCGCCCCTGGCGCCGGGCGCCGCCGAGCAGCCCAAGGGCTACCCGGCGGGCGTGCCGTGCGTGATGTGCCGCGACGGTGACCGGTTCGTGCCGCTCGACCGGTGGTCGGACTCCGACCCGCGCCACCTCACCAACCTGAGCACGGCCGAGGTCAAGTCCGCGCCACGGTTGTTCGCGGGCGACCGGGAGATCCCGGTGCAGGGCCGCGCGCCCCGCTCCTTCACCGTCCCCGAGGGGAGCGCGGCGTACCGGCTGGAGAGCGTCGACACCACCAAGCGGACCCTGTCGCCGGAGGTGACCACCGAGTGGTCGTTCGACTCCTCGCCGCCGTCCGGCACGCCTGACGGGCCGGCCTGCTCGTACGGGCCGTCGTGCGCCGTCCAGCCGGCGATCCTGCTCAGCTACGACCTCCCGCTCGACCTGCTGAATCGGGCGCGGGCCGGCCTGCCGTTCACGTTCGAGATCGGGGCGGGCCCGCACGGATCGATCGCGAAGAAGCACGCGGTCAAGCGGCTCAAGGCCGAGTACTCGGTCGACGACGGCGCCACCTGGCTGCCGGCGCTCACCGGGAAACGGGGCCAGGACCGCTACCAGGCGCTGGTGGTGCATCCACCGCTCCGCTCCACCAGCGGGTACGTCTCGCTGCGGGTCACCGCGTCGAACAAGGCGGGAGCCACGGTCACGCAGACCATCAAGCGGGCGTACGCACTGAAGTGAGCCGCGCGGCCGGCGCCTCCAGGAATGCCCGCGGGAGGCGCCGGCCGGTGGCGGAGCGTCGGACGCGGGGAGCGGCGCCGTGCCGCGATGATGGTCAAAAGACGTCTGATGTCGAACGGGAGCCATATATGCGAATCGGTGTCGTTTTTCCGCAGAACGAGATCGGAGCGGACGCGGGCGCGGTGCGCGCCTACGGGCAGGCTGCCGAGGAGCTCGGATTCCGGCACGTGATGGCCTTCGATCACGTGGTCGGCGCCGACCCGGCGGTCCACCAGGGCTGGGCAGGCCCGTACGACGTGCGGAGCACGTTCCACGAGCCCTTGGTCCTGTTCGGCTATCTCGCCGCGCTGACCACGCTGGAACTGGTCACCGGTGTCGTCATCCTGCCCCAGCGGCAGACGGTTCTGGCGGCCAAGCAGGCGGCGTAGGTCGATCTGCTCACCGGCGGTCGCTTCCGGCTGGGCGTGGGGCTCGGCTGGAACCAGGTCGAGTACGAAGCCCTGGGCCAGGACTTCACCACCCGGGGCAGGCGCATCGAGGAGCAGGTCGGGTTGATGCGCCGGTTGTGGAGCGAGCAGTCGGTCACGTTCGAGGGCGCCTTCGACCGAATGACCGGGGCGGGCCTCGCGCCGCTGCCGGTGAGCAGGCCGATCCCCGTCTGGTTCGGCGCGCAGTCGCCTCCGGCCTACCGCCGCGCCGGACGGCTGGCCGACGGGTGGTTCCCGCAGATGTCTCCCGGGCCGAAGCTGGACGAGGCGAGGGCCATCGTCGAGGAGGCCGCCTCCCAGGCCGGACGCGACCCCTCCGGCATCGGCATGGAAGGGCGGGTCAGCTGGACGGGCGACGCCGACGAACTGGGCGTGCTGGCCGGCCGGTGGCGGGAGGCCGGCGCCACGCACCTGGCCGTCAACACCATGAAAGCGGGGCTGCGCTCCGTCGACGAGCACATCGGCGCCCTGGCGACCGCGTCCGTCACGCTCGGACTGCGCGAGAGCTGATCCGGGCCGGGCACGCGGTGCTCGGGCCGCGCGTGGGCCGCGCGAGGAGCGGCCCCGAGGGCGGGTGGGCGGAGCGCGCCGGACCGGGTCAGATCGAGCCGAGGCCGGCGCCGACCAGGACGCGCAGGTGCTCCAGCAGGTCGTCGGGCGAGGCGGCGAGCGGCTGGACGCAGACGTGGTCGGCGCCCGCGTCGAGGTGGTCGCGCACCCTCTCGATGATCGTCTCCGGGTCGCCCCAGGCCACGATGGCGTCGACCAGCGCGTCGCTGCCGCCGTCAGTGACGTCGTCCTCACTCCAGCCCAGGTCGAGCAGGTTGTTCACGTAGTTCGGCAGGCCGAGGTAGAGCGACATGAAACGGCGGGCGGTCTGCCGCGCCCGTGCCGGATCGGTGTCGAGCACGACCGTCTGCTCCGGCGCCAGCACGGGATCGGGACCGAGGACGGCGCGGGCGCGAGCGGTGTGCTCCACCGGGACGAAATAGGGGTGCGCCCCCTGCGTGCGCTGGGCGGACAGCTCCAGCATCCGGAGGCGGAGCGCGGCCAGCAGCCGCGGCGCCGGTGCGGGCAGCGGGCCGCCGTATTTCGTCGAGTCCATGGCGTCGAGGTAGTCGCGCATCGCCGACACCGGCCTGCTGTAGTCATGGCCGCGCATCTCCACGGCGGGCGCGTGGCTCACGCCCAGGCCGAGCACGAACCGTCCGCCGTACGCCTCGGCGAGCGCGTTCGCGCCGTTCGAGGCGGCGGTGGCATCGCGGGCCCAGATGCTGGCGATCCCGGTGGCGATCATCATGCTCTGGGTCGCGTCGAGCAGCAGCCCCGCGTGGACCAGCGACTCCTTGCCCGCCGGGGTCTCACCGAACCACAGCGTCCCGAAGCCCAGGCTTTCGATCTCGGCCGCCGCGTCCCGCTCGACCGCGGCGGACTCCCCGGTCAGCGTGGCGTTCCAGACGCCTACCCGCCCCATGCGCCGCTTCAGCGCCGCCACGTCGATGCTCGCCTCCGGCATCGCAGTCACCACCTCGGTCGTCACCTGTCCCTCAGGCCACCACGATATGTGGCGTAACGTCGGCGAAGCGCAAGGCCCGCTTCATGACTTGCCGTCGTCTTTGTCACACACCCGGCACGCGCCGCCCCCGACG
>NZ_SMKP01000253.1:0-12838 GCF_004349015.1 Nonomuraea diastatica | reverse complement strand
CCTCAGACTGCCTGCCGCCTGTATGGCGGGGGCGAAGGCCGAGCCAGACCAGGCCGGCGGTGGCGAGGGTGACGGCCACGTCCACCGACAGTGCGAGGTGGATACCGGTCAGCTGGACGCTGTGTGCCGCGGCGATCGTGCTCAGGATCGGGATGCCGATGGTTATGCCCACCTGCTGGGTCAGCGAGGTGATGCCGGTGGCCAGGCCCTGGTCGTGGTCGGGCAGGCCCGAGGTGGCGGTGACGGTGAAGGCCACGATCGCGGCGACGTGTCCGAAGAACCCGATGAACAGCGCCGGGATCAGGATCGCCTGCGACGTCGGCCCGGTACCCAGGAAGACCAGCGGCAGCGTCGCGAGTCCCTGCACGGCCAGGCTGGTGACCAGGACCGTCCGCGCGCCCAGGCGCCCGATGATCCGGCCCGCCAGCACTCCGGCGGCGACCGAGGCCAGGCCCGGGATCCCGAGGACCAGACCGGTGGCCAGGGGAGAGAAGCCCAGGACGTTCTGCAGATACAGGGTGATCAGGAAGATCATGGCGGGCTCCATCGCGAAGATCACCAGGCCTGCGCAGGCGCCCCATTTCACGGTGTGCCGGGCCAGGATGCGGACCGAGGCGAGCGGTGCCTGAGAGCGTAGCTCGATCATCCAGAACGCCACGAGCAGCAGCACCCCGGCGACGGCGACGGCCGCGTTCTTTTCGAGCACCGCGTAGATCACCGCCAGCAGGCCGCCGGTCACCGTCACCGCTCCGGGCAGGTCCATCCTGACCCTGCCGCGTACCGTGCTCTCCGCGATCAGGCGGGGGGCGAGCGCCAGGATGGTGACGGCGACCGGGACGTTGACCAGGAACGCCGCCCGCCAGCCGAGGAAGCTCACCAGCGCGCCGCCGAGCAGCGCGCCGACGGTGAACCCGCCCGACTGCAACGCGCCGTTCAGGCCGAGGACCCGTTCGCGTGCGGCGCCCTCGGCGAACGTCGTCGTCAGCAGTGACAGGGCCGCCGGGGTGGCCATCGCGGTCGCGAGCCCCTGGAGCACCCGGGCGGTCAACAGCGTTCCCGGATCGGATGCGAGCCCGCCGAGGACCGAACCGGCGATCAGTACGACCATCGCCGCCAGGAACATCCTGCGTCGCCCAAGCAGGTCCGCCAGCCTGCCGCACAGCAGGGTGAGACCCGCGGCGGGCAGGGCGAAGGCGGCGGTGATCCAGGGCAGCCCGGTGGAGTCCAGCCCGACACCGGCACCGGCTTCGGGCAGCGACACGTTCAGAATCGAGAAGTCGACCGACAGCATGAAGCCCGCGCCGAGCAGGACCAGCAGGACGAGTCGCTGTTTCGGCGTGAATCGGGCAGGGGGCATCGCAACATCGGACATGAGGGTTCCTTGCTGTGAGAAGGGCGTGTCGGAGGGCTGTTTCTGTCCCGGGAGGGGGCGGCCGCCCTCCGACAGGTCGGCTACGGCGCTACGGCTGGGCCTGCTCGGCCGCCTCTGCCAGGCGCTTGAGTTTGGCCAGGCGCCGGTCCCAGGCGGCGGCGAGCGAGGCCATCCAGCGGGCGGTGGCGTCCAGGGCCTCCGAGCGCACCGAGTAGCGGACCTCGCGGCCGACCTTCACGCTGTCGACCAGGCCGGCCGCCTCCAGGACGGTCAGGTGCTTGACCACCGCCTGGCGTGAGATCGGCAGGCCGTCGGCCACCGTTGTCGCCGTGGCCTGGCCGTACGCCGACAGCAGGTCAAGCAGCCGGCGGCGGGTCGGGTCGGCGAGGGCGGACAGGACGCCGTCGACGACGGCGGCGTCCGTGGGCTCCGCGGGTTTAGCGTCCATTGCGGCGGGTTACTCGGCGCGGGCGGCGAGAGCGGCCAGGCACTGTTCCCAGCCGGCCGTGTGGTCCTTGATCACGTTGCGCTGGTTCGCCTCGGGAGTCGGCAGCGTGGCGAATCCGCTCTCCACCACGCGCAGCCTGGTCCCCTCCCCCTCGGGCGTGAGGGTGAACTCCACCAGCGTGGAGTTGTCCTCGCGCAGTTCCTCGCCGGGGAAGGCGCTCATCCACCGGTAGGCCAGGTAGGTCGGCGGGTCGATCTTCTCCACCCGCATGGGGAAGTCACCGTGCTGCGTGTGCCTGGCCACCAGGATCTGGCCCTCTGTGACCATCGTGCCCCTGATGCTCTCGTCGTCGGTCGCCCAGAACCCCGGCTCGGTCACCAGCGGCCAGACCCGTTCCGGCGCAGCCGCGATCACGATCTCGCGCTCGATGCGGTCAGCGGTCATGGTGTTTCTCCTTCACATCCACTTCATGTGCAACTCCAGAGTTGCACACGGACTCATTGCTGTGCAACTCCTGAGTTGCACTTCCTGGTTGCGACCGTGCCAGGCCCGGGCCTCGGCGGAAATGTCCTCAGCCGACAGTGGCGGGATAGCCACGGGCATGATGCGGAGTCTCGTTGCTGCCGAGATCGAGCTCGGCGGGCCCTGGTACAGGGTGTCCCGGTCAGCGGCCTGGTGGTGGCTGCTGTTCGGCGGTGGTGATGCGGGTGGCATACACCCGGTGGGCCTTGCGTTCGGCCGGCCCGGCGTCTGGGGCGGCGAGGGGGGCGCTCTGGAGCAGCGCGGCGCGGTGCAGTGCGAGCGGGGCGGTGAGGCGGACCGAGTGGCCTTGGCCGCGGCGAATGGTCCGCCCGGCGGCGAGGGCTCGGCGGACGGCGTCGTCGCCGCTGGCGTTCAGATGGTCGGCGAGCAGGCCAGGCAGGTCGAGGGTCACCTCGGGGTCTGGTGGCGCAAGGGCATGATCCGGTCCGCGGGCGGGCGGGGGCGTGTCGTGTTGGCCGGGCAGTTCGCGGGCGCGGGCGTTGTCCAGGATCCGGCGGATGGTCTTGGGTGCGACGCGGTACCGGCGGGCGAGCGCCTTGATCGCGGTGCCGCTGCGGTAGGACTTCACGACCTCGGCGCTCTCGCCGGTATCCAGGGCGGTGGGGCGGCCGAGGGTCTTGCCGGAGGCCTCGGCGGCGGCCACGCCTTCGCGGGTGTTCTCGCTGATCATGTCGCGCTGGAACTCCAGCACGGCGGCCAGGACCGAGACCATCATCTTGGTGCCGGGGTCGTCGGAGGCCAGGTCGATTCCCGACAGCAGCCCGGATTCGACCCGCAAGTGCAGGCCACGCCGGATGAGCACCGGGCGCAGGGCGAGGATGTCGGCGACCGAGCGGAACAGGCGGGCGGCGTCGGCGATGCGGATGGTGTCGCCGACGGCGGCCTCGTCCAGGAGGCGGGTGAATCCAGCGCGGTCCAGGGAGAGTTGGCGGCTGGAGGTAGCGGGGTCCTCATAGACGGGGGCGCCAGTGGCCAGCAGCTCGGCCAGGGCATGCCGCTGGCGGAGGTCGGTCTGTTTGTCGGTGGAGTGCCGCAGGTAGATCCGGTCGGCCATGACCGATCGTGTCTCGTTCCAGCTCGCTCAGTGCTCTGGAGGCCCAGACTAGGGGGCGAAATGGGGAGGCGAAAATCTGGATCGGATCCGATTGGATCGACGGTCCGTTCCAGCAGGTCGAGCACAAGGTTCTGATTGGATCCGTCGCTGGGGCGCAATCGACTGATTCCGCCCCCGGCCGCTGCATCAGCGACGCTCGCCACGAGACCGTATCTGGACGAAAAGTCACACCGCCGTCAGCCGCGACGACCCACTAGCGCGGATTTTTGTTCCGATGCTGGTCAACCCCATACACGAGGCGCTGGACACCACCACCCCCGGCGGGCGACTCGTCTTCCACGTCTTCGCCGCGTTGGCGGAGTTCATCCGCGAGCTCATCGTGGAGGGGCACGCACGAGGGCCTGGCCGCCGCCCGCGCTCGCGGTCAGCGCCTGGGACGCCCGCTGGCGATGACGCATGAGCAGATCCGTCACGCTCGAGACCTGCTCACCCGGCCGGGCCGGAGAACACCGTCTCCTCGATCGCCCGCCTACTCGGCGTCAGCCGTTCCACGATCTACAACTACGTTCCCGATCTCGCGACAGGCCACCCTGCCGTCGAACCGCCAACAGTGAGCGCCGAATTGGAAGCGGGTAGCTGATAACCCAGCTCAGGGCCTATTTGGCGGCTGGTGCCACGTTGGTTAACGGCACCCCAAGACCTCCACGCAGCCGGCGGGCAGGATGCGGCGTGAGCGATGTCGGAGTCGATTCACCACGCGTCGCGGTCGATCGGGCGGCCGGCCCGCCCCACTGGATCAGCACCGGTTCCTCCCCGGACCGCCGTTGGCGGCCGTGGGCGGGCCAAGGGTCGTCAGGAGCGCTGGTGGTGATCTCAGCGGCAACGCGGACCCGGGCGCGGACGAGCCAGTCGCGGACGGCCTTGGGCTTGGCGTCTTCGGCGGCCTGCCGGGCGGCAAGCAGCTCGGCCAGGGCCCCGGGCCGAGCTCCACGCGGGCCGGGTGACGCCGTGCGGTGCGTCCCCGCCCCGGCCGACCTCGGGGCCGGCCTCCGTCACCGCCGTGGTGTCGATCTGCAGATCCCGGGGCCCGGCACCTGCCGGGGACAACAGGTAGCCGACGGGCCGGTCGGCCCAATTGTTGCCTCAGCGGCGGTTCTCGACTGCCTTTGGCGGGGCCTTCGCCGGGTCTGCCCTCCCCTCCACGACGGTGATGGTGGTGGCGAGCAGTGCCAGGACTGCGGCGGGAACGCCGAGCAAGGTGACCGACAGCCACTCCTGGGCCAGACCTCCAAGTCCGCCACCGATCGCTACACCGAAGTAGATCGCGGAAGAGTTGAGACCAAGAAGCATTGGTGATGAGGCGGGTGCGAAGTTCACCAGCCGGTGTTGCTGCACCACCGAGGCCATTCCGTCGGTGGTGCCCCAGATGGCGGCCCAGACGCTCGCAATGGCCAGGTTGCTAACCGTGAGTGGGCTGATCGCGAGCAGCACGGTGCCGCCGGCGAGTGCTCCGACAGCGACCCCGAGTACCGCACGCTTGTCCACGAGATGGCCGGCGAAGAAGTTGCCAACCAGGACTCCGACACCCCAGACGAAAAGAATCATGGTGAGGGCCTGGGAAAACGATCCGGTCGTGGCGCTGGCCGTCACCGCTCCGATGTAGGTGTAGACGGCGTAATGTCCGGCCATCACCAGCAGCGTCACGACCAAAATGGAGAGCACCTTGGGCTGGCGCAGCGGAGCCAGGCGGGCCATAAGGCTTGTCGCCGGCAACACGACCTTGGGCAACGCTACCGAGATGCCGATCACGGCAACGACGCCAAGGGCAGCGACCGCCCAGAGTGTGAGGCGCCAGTCGATGCCGCCGATCAAATTGCCCAGCGGCATGCCTAGCGCGGTCGACAGCGTCAATCCACCGATGACCAACGCCATGGCACGCCCCCGGCGTTCGGGAGGCGTGATAGCGACAGCTGCACTCGACGCAGTGGCGGTGATGGTGGCCGCCCCGGCTGCCGTGAGAATCCGGGCTAACAGCGCGATCGGATAGCTCGGGCTGAGCGCGGTGACCACGTTGCCGACGACGAACACGATCAGCGCCAGCTGCAAAACCTTGCGACGATCCAGTGGGCTCAGCAGCCAACTCAGAATCGGTGCGGCGACAGCGAGCGTCAGTGCGAACACTGTCACCAGCTGGCCGGCTGCCGGGACGCTGACCTCAAGGTCGGCGGCGATGGCCGGCAGGAGACCGGCCATCACGAACGCGTCGGTGCCGACCGCGAAAGTTGCCAGCGCCAGCGGCAGCAACGGTCTCACGAGGGGGGCGGATCCCTTTGGTTCTGGCTCGCCGATCTCGGTGCGATTCAATCCTGGTCTCCGGCCTGTTGGGACAGGCTGAACTCCACGCCCTGATCATCTATGCAGTGGGCGTAGGCACCAAAGGGGATGCTGACCGGATCTTCTGCCGTGCCACCGAGGTCGCGCACCCGAGCGACAGCGGCGGTGATGTCGTCGACGGCGAAGAAGATGCGCGGGTGTCGTGACGAATCGTCGTGCGGCGCTCCGCCCATGGGCTCGGGCCCCTGGATCATCGAGTAGCCCGGGAAGTTGCCCTCGTAGAACGTCCAACCGAACAGCGAGCCCCAGAACCGCTGGGTTGCTTCGATGTCGGTGCTCGGCAGCTCGAAGTACGTGACCTGTCCACTCATGAACTTCCTCCTATGTCAGCATGCAGACATAGGAGGATATGTCAGAATGCTGACATGGAGCAAGAAGAGACCGTGGGCGACCTTGACCAGTCGGTGGGCTACGTCCTCAAGCAGGTGCAAGCCTCACTGCACACCGCGATGGATGAAGTGCTGCGTCCATTGGGTCTCACCGTTGCCCAATACGCATGCCTCGAACTGCTCGGACAGCATCCGGGCCTGTCCAACTCCGAACTCGCCCGCCGCGCCTTCGTCACCCGCCAGTCGATGAACCTCGTACTTCGCCGGCTACAAGAGCGGGGCCTGCTCACCAGGCCTAATCACGCCGCTCATGGACGGGCACTGCCAACCGAGCTCACCCGAGCCGGACAGTCGACGCTGCGCGAGGCCAGTGTCGCCGCGCGCGCCGTCGAACAGCAGCTGTTCTCACCGTTGTCCCAGGCGCAGCAGCGTCGGCTACGCCAGGACCTCGCCGCCTGCGCGGCCGCTGCGAATCGCTAACTAATTTGGGTGTGGATCCTTTCCAGGGAGCCTCTGAGCTGGTGGTCTGAGGTCTGGTGGGGATGCCTCGTGTCTTCTACCGTTTCGGTAGGGAGTGCGAGAGGTGGCCGTGATGGTCTCGTTTCTGGAGGAGCTGGCGCGGCGTGAGGCCGCGGCTGGCCGTCGGGTCGGTCGCGATGGTGACGACGCGGGTCTCCGTGGTTGCCGAGCTGCGGCCGTTCCAGACCCAGATGGGGACCTCGTAGACGGCCGCGCGGCGGGTGGCGCGCTGCTCCACGCGGACCTCGTGCCGCCCGCTGACGTCCTCGACGCCGTTGGCCTCCAGCCAGTCGGCGACCGCTTGGACCTCGCCGCTGTCCGCGTACAGGGCGTAGTACGCCGGCAGCTTCCAGACGGTGGGGCCGGGCTCGTCATCACCGAGGCGCTCGCGGCGCCGCTCGGCCTCGCGGCGCTCCTCCTCGGCTTCCCACTCTGCCTGCCGCTGGGCCTGTTCGGCTTGTTGTTCCGCGCGAGCCATCGTGAGCTGGCGGTCATGGCCGTCGGGGTCGGTGACGTACTCGCGGACCTGGGCGTGCTCGGCGGCTTCGCGGCTGGGGTGGCCGCAGGACAGTCCTCGCGGCCCCCACGATGCCCACGACTCGCCGGGCAGGCCGCCGTCGTTCCATCCCCATCCGGCAGAGGCGGCCGGGTTGTAGGAGCACCAGTAGGTGCCGCCGATCTCCGCGTCGTCGACCAGGATCAGGAACTCGTCGGGGGCCGTGCGGGCGGTGCCGTGCAGGTCGTCGTAGCCCTCGTACCGGGGCCGGCGGGTGACGGTGAACGTCCTCACTGGCCCGGCCCTTCCGTAGAGACGACGATCTGGACGCGGGAGTCCCGGTGGCGGACGCCGATGATGCGCATCTCGCGCCCGGAGTCGTCGATGACGGCCACCGGGATCTCGTTGTCGCCGCAGCCCTCGATGGCCATGACGACGCCCTCGACGGTGATGTCGGTGGGACCCCAGTCGGACTTGCAGTAGGTGGGAACTTCTGATATCGCAAGAGTGGCGCTAGGATTGGGGCCCGAAATCACTTCTGATATCAGGGAAGGGGCATGGTGGGGCGACGCCAGGAGGTGCCGGCCGCGTTCATCGCGATGCACGACGACTACACCGCGGCGCTCGAACGCGCCCCGCTGGACGACGACACCCGCCGCGCCTACGCCTCCCGGGTCCGCTCCTTCCTGGCCTGGCTGGACAGCGCCGACGTCGGCAACGCCGATCCGCTGACCGATGCGCACGGCCGCGACTTCGCCGTACGCGACTACAAGACGCACCTGAAGACGGTGGCCAAGCGCACGGCCAACACCGTCAACGCGCACCTGGCCGCCCTCGACCACTTCTTCACCCACCGCGGCCTGGGCCCGGTCCAGGTCCGCCGCGACACCCCGCCCAAACTCGCCCCCCAGGCGCTCGACGCCCGCCAGCAGAAGCGCTTCCTGCGCGCCGTGGAGATGCGCCGGCTCGCCCGCGACCGCGCCATCGGCCGGCTGCTGTTCTACTCCGGGCTGCGCGTCGCCGAGCTGGTCGCCCTGGACGTCGACGACGTGCCGCTCACGGCACGCAAGGGCAAGGTCGTCGTCCGCAACGGCAAGGGCGAGACCTCCCGCGAGGTCCCGCTGCTGGACGCCACGGTGCGCGAGGCCGTCAAAGAGTGGAAGGCCGAGCGGAGCGAGTGGCCGGGCGCGGGCGGCCCGGCGCTGTTCCTCAACCGCTACCGCGGCGGCCGCCTGTCGGCCCGCGCCGTCGACCAGCTGCTCGACGAGCTCGCGACCGAGGCCGACCTGGTCGACGACAACGGCGCGCCCGCCGCCTCCGCCCACACCTTGCGCCACACCTTCGGCACCAACCTGCTGCGCCAGGGCGTCGACATCGTCGTGGTCGCCGAGCTGATGGGCCACGCCCGCCTGGACACCACGCGACGGTACACCTTGCCCACCCACGGCGACCTGGAGGCCGCGGTCGCCAAGCTCCCCACCGACCAGTAGACAACCCGGCGGACGTCACGGCACCGCTTACGGATCACCAGGGGTCGTGCGGCCTATACCCGGTCTACAGCCGGCCACCCCACGAACCACCCATCTGATCTATACCCCGGCACGCCAGCCTGAAGACCATGACGCCACCATCACGGCGCGGGGCGCGCGCCACACCGCTGACGGCTCTGGCCGTGTCCGCCGCCGCGCCGGCCGGAGCCGCGCTCGCGCTCCACCCGCCGGCCGCGGGCGGTTCGTCGTCGCTACGCCCGTCTCGGCGGCCATCGGCGAGGTGGGGGGCGCGGCCAAGGCGCCTGCCATCGAGTGGCAGGAGTGCCCGGAATACTCCGACGAGGACCTGCGCTGGTTGGGCGTGTCGGAGGAGAAATTCGAGGAGTACAGGCAACTGCTCAGCCGTACCGAGTGCGGGACGATCAGCGTTCCCCTGGACTATGACGACCCGGCGGGCAAGCAGATCAGCATCGCCCTGACCAGGTTGAAGGCGGCTGACAAGAAACACCGTCGGGGCAGCCTGGCGTTCAACCCCGGGGGCCCCGGCGGGTCCGGCTATCTGATGCCCCACCGGATCGTCACGAATGGGGCGGAGCTGGACGAGCGCTACGACCTGATCGGAATCGACCCGCGAGGCGTCGGCTCCAGTACGAAAGTCGCGTGCCCCGAAGGTCAATGGAGCGAACGCCCGCCGGACCCAGTCACCGAGGAACACGCCAGGAAGGCCTACGCCGAGACGGTCAAGATAAACCGGGAGTGCGCCCAGTCGAATCCCGAATTCCTCGAACAGGTCACGGCCGCGAACGTGGCCCGTGACATCGACAGGATCCGCGCCGCGCTGGGCGAGCCGAAGATCAGCTTCCTCGCCGGCTCCTGGGGCGCCTGGCTCGGCGCGGTGCTGGGCAGCCTCTTCCCCGGCAAGGTGGACCGGATGTGGCTGGACAGCGTCGCCCCTCCCGACCACAGGAGGGACACCGGGGTGGAGGCCGGGGCCAAGGCCGCTCACCCTAACTTCCAGCGGATGGCCGCGTGGATCGCGGCGCGCGACGACACCTACGGGTTCGGCACGACCACGAAGGACGTGGTGGCGGCGCTTGAGGACATGCAAAAGGCGTACGACGCCGATCCGCTGAGATTCACCGACATCGGGCTCACCGTGGATGGGACGCTGATCGCCGAGGCCGCGGTCCGGCCCAGTACACAGTGGCCAAGGGCCGCCCAGGTGCTCAAGGAACTGGTCGACGCCGAGGGCCCGACCGCGCCGCCAGCGGTCAAGGAGATGTTCGGCCCCCAGCAGGACGGCAGGGAGCCGGCATCCAGAGGTTGCCGGTGAAGGCGCGGTGGATCGCCTCGAAGGGCTCAGCCCGTGCTTGCGGGCGCTGTCGAGATAGGAGCGGACGGTCAGCCAGTGCGCGGCGCCATCTTCGGATTGATGGCAGCCGGAGATCTTCACCTGGGTCTTGACCGGGCGTAGCGCGCGCTCGCCCATGTTGTTCGTGAACGGCACCCAGCCGGGGAAGTCGGCGAAGCGCAGCACGTCAGCGGCCCGGTCCTGCAGGCGTTGGAGCAGGTTGCGGGCCGGGGACTGTTTCCGTCCTGGCGCGCGGGGATGCAGCGACAGCCCGACCGCGATCCCACGGTGGAAGGACTCGAGGTAGATCCGCGCCCGGTCGGGCGGGATGTCGGTCAGCCGGGCCTCGCGGGCCTTGATGGCCTGTTTGTTCAACTCGGCCAGCGCCCAGCGGATCTGGGCCGGCCACCGCTGGCCGGGGTGGTCTTCAGCCGCCGCGGTCAGCTCCCTGACCAGATGGGCCCCGCACAGTTGATGCCGGGCCCTGGGGTAGCCGTTGTACAGCGACAGCGAGTCGTGCACCAGCACGCCCCGGAACTCGGGCAGGACGCCGAGGGAGTTGGCGCCCTGGCGGGAGCGTTCGCCCAGGCCGAGCAGGGTCACGGAGTTCGTGCAGGCCACGTGCAGCCAGCGGCGTGCGGCCCCGATCCGGGTGGTGGTCTCATCGACGTGCAGCACGTGGGTGAGCGTCAGCAGCGCGCGGATCACGTTGATGCTGCCGGCGACCAGGGCAGCGGCCTCGGCCAGGATCGACGACACCCAGCCGGGCGAGACCCGTGCTCCGGTGAAGTCGGCGATCAACTGGGCGCAGCGTTCCACCGGTACGTGCTGGAACACCAGCAGGTAGGTCGCCGGCGCGCGCAGGTTCGGCCCGTACGACGACGGCGCGCCTGCCACCGTCGCGGGCATGTCCGCGCTGGTGACGCGGCCGCACCCGCCGCACCGGCAGCGATGCGCCCGGTGCTCGGTCACCGTCACGGTGACCAGGGGAATGTCGCGGACCTGGCGGCGCGAATGGCCGACACTGTCCTCGGTCGACAGCTGCTGCCCGCATCCGCCGCAGCCAGCCGGGACGTGGTCTTTCACCTCGTCGGGGTTCTCGATCATGGCCGCTTCCCGGCGCTCCGGGCTGGCGGCCCCGCTTGCGGCCGCTCACGGGCGGCGGCTTCTTGCCCGGCCGGACGAAGGTGTCGCTGGACGGCGGTAACGACGAGTTCCCCGAGTTACGGCTCTGTCGGCGTTCCAGCTCAGCGACCCGCGCGGTCAGCCGCTCTACCGTCGCTTCCAACCGGGCGATCGTCTCCATCTGTCGGACCACGAGCGAGGCCAACTCGTCGTATGACGGGCGGCGATCCGGGGTCCTCGGCACCCTCCCATCCCGCGGATGCCGCTCACGTCAGCATGATCACGCACTTCTGAATGCTTACCCTGAACGGCTGTGACACGGGCGGCGTACACGCGGTGCGCCTTGCGCTCGGTCGGGCCGGCATCGGCGAGGGCAGCGCTCTGCTCCAGCGCGGCGCAGTGGAGTGCGAGCGGGGGCCGTGATGCGGACCGAGTAGCCGTGGCCGCGGCGGATGGTCTGCCCGGAGGCGAGGGCCTGGCGGACGGTTGCATCACCAGCGGTACGCAGGTGATCGGCGAGCAGTCCCGGCGCATCGAGGGTCGCGTCCGGGCCCAGCGCGGGCAGGCGATGCTGCTCGCCGGTGTCGGTCGGCGGCGCGCAGGCTGGCCGGGCAGGTCGCGGGCGCCGGCGGCGTCCAGGACACGGCGGATGGTCTTGGGGGCGACCTGGTGCCGCCGGGCCAGGGCCTTGACGGCGGCACCCTGGCGGTACTCCTCGACGATGGCGGCCGCCTTGTCCTGGTCGATGGCGGCGGGGCGGCCGAGGGTCTTGCCGGAGGTCTTGGGCCCGCGGGTGTCGACGCCGGGTCCGAGCGGCGTGGTGCCGGACGCCGAACCGATGATGCGGTCGGCAGGCACCGTGAAGTACAGGTGCAGGCCATGCGGGGTACGGACGGTGAGCGTGTCCGGCCACGGCTGGCCGTAGGTGGTGCAGGCGGCCGCGAAGCGGGCGATGCCGTCAACGTCCCCTTGGACGTCGAGATCGACGCCGAGCACGCCGCTCGCCCCCGCCTTGAACCGCGGCCCGTCCTTCACGCGGGGGGCGGGCATGGTAGGTTCCTTCAATACCTGAGGGGGGTATTGCGATGGCGAGGGCGGCGGCGGTACACCCCGCTCTTCGGCGCCGCCGACGAGGCGGACATGAAACATCCCAGCGGCCCGGCCTCCGGAAAGGTTGCGAACATGACTCAGGAACGGCGTCTTCGCATCGCCCTCATCGTGGTGGGAGTCGGCCTTGCCACCGGGGTGTACCCCTTGATCAACCTTTGGCAGGCCGGTTTCCGCTGGCAGCCGGCGCAACCCGAGTACGAGCAGATGATCGCGGTGATCATGGCGGTGCTGGGGATCTTCCTGATCCAAGCCTCCCGCGACCCGTTCAACCACCTGTCCTTGATCTGGTTCACCGTGTGGTCCAGCCTGGCGCATGCCCTCGTCATGGCCGTGCACGCCGTGATGGATCCCAACGAGTGGGTCCATCTGGTCGGCGACGTTCCCGCGCTGATGATCGTGGCCGCGGTACTCACCATGGTCACCCCTCGCCGACTGCCGCCACCCACCAGGGCCAGCCGGTCCACACGCCGCGACGGTTAGTACTCCAGTGACACATCGCGATCATGGATCGGATCGGCGCTGGTAGTGGTAGTGCCGGGCTGTGGCTTGGTGGCGTCGGCGCCAGTGTGACCAGCGCAGAACGTCCGTGATGGAGCGGTGCCGGATC
>NZ_SMKP01000252.1:0-12856 GCF_004349015.1 Nonomuraea diastatica | reverse complement strand
GTGGGGGCCAGGCCACTGTCCTGGCGGGCACACGGGGGCAGCCCGGCGCACTGGCCGGAACGGGCGACACCGCCACCGCGTTCAAGGGCTCCGGCATGATCCTGCAGCCTGATGCGGTCGGCAGGCTGGCCGGTCAGGTCTCGGTGGAGGCGTGGTTCAAGACCACCCAGCCGGGGACGGTGTTCTCGGCGGGCTTGTCCGGCTCGGCTGACTCAGCCCTGTACGTCGGCACCGACGGCAAGTTACGCGGCCAGTTCCTGCCGAGGGAGTCCGAGGACGACAGCGAATGGTTCACGCCGATCACGTCCCCGGCGGCCGTCAATGACGGCCAATGGCATCACGTGGTGCTGAGCGCGGACAACGGCACCGACCGGCTCTAT
This sequence comes from Nonomuraea diastatica, assembly GCF_004349015.1. NCBI lineage: Bacteria > Bacillati > Actinomycetota > Actinomycetes > Streptosporangiales > Streptosporangiaceae > Nonomuraea > Nonomuraea diastatica. The sequence goes on along the minus strand of NZ_SMKP01000252.1, from coordinate 12,476 downwards.
CTGGATGGACAGCTGGTGGGCAGCCAGGCGACGCCGCGCACGCTCTCCTGGCAGGAGGATGCCCGATTCGCCTCCGGTCCGCTGAACTGGCGTATGCCCGCCCGCGGCGACGGGAACTTCGCTCTGGACGGCCTGCTCGACGAGGCGGCCCTCTACGACCGCGCCCTGACCCTGGCCGACGTACAGGCGCACTACGCGGCGGGCCGATCGGATGCGCGTAACAAGCTGACCAAGGTGACCACTCCCGCGGGCAGAGTGTGGGCGGCCAACTCCTACGACGCAGGCACCGATCGCCTCAAGACCCACACCGACCAGCATGGCGGCACCTGGCAGATCAACGAGCCGGTCATCGACAAGGCCGCCGGGACGTCCACCATCACGGTGAGCGATCCGAACAACGAGAAGCTGACCACCGTCCACGACATCTGGCGCGGCCACCGGCTCACAACCCGGAGCGATCAACTGGCCCAGGAGACGCACTACCAGTACGACACCGGCGGCTTCCTTTCACGCATTGTCGACGCCAACGACAACGTCACTACGCTGACCAACGACGAGCGCGCCAACCCGCTCAGCCGGACCACCTGCCGCAGCGCCGGCAACTGCCAGACCGTTCACCTGTCGTACCTCTTCAACAAGGACAACAAGTACGACCCGCGAAACGACCGCGTGACCATCGCCCGCGACGGCCGCTCCGTTTCCTCCACGGATGACACCTACGCGACCACGTGGGAGTACAACCAGTTCGGCGAGCAGGTCAAGCAGACCACCCCCGCCACCTCCGGCTTTCCCGTGGGCCGCTCGGTCTCGACCTCCTACACCGACGGCACGGAGTCGGCTGTCGGCGGCGGCACTACCCCGGCCGGGTTGGTCGCCTCCCAGACCGATCCCAGGGGCAACACGTGGACCTACCGCTATACGGCGGCCGGTGACCTGGCCGAGCAACGGGACCCCGAGGGATTGCAGGTCGAGCTGGACTATGACGCGTTGGGCCGGCTCCGCGAAAGCTCGCAGGTGTCCGAAGCGCACCCCGGCGGGGTGAAGACCGTCCTGACCTATGACGTGCTGGGCCGTGTGGCGACGCGGACCGAGCCGGGTGTGAAGAACGAGGTGTCCGGTGTCACGCACACCAGGCGCACCGCGTACGCCTATGACCCGGACGGCGCCAGGCTGCGCGAGACGGTCAGCGATCTGACCGGCGGTGACGCCGAGCGCGCGACCGTCTATACCTACGACGATCACGGCAGGGTCGAGACGATCACCGGCCCTGAGGGCGGTGTGGTGCGTCAGAGCTGGAACACCATCGGCAAGCCGGCGACGGTGACGGATGCCAGGGGCGCGGTGGTCGAGCACGCCTACAGCAAGCGCGGTGAGCTGATTACCCAGACGTTGAAGGGTTGGACCGGCAGCCCGGTCGACCCGCAACCCGCCACGGACAAGGTCCTGGCGTCGTTCGGCTACGACGCGGCCGGCCGCCTCGTGGCCCAGTCCGATGCGATGGGCCGCAAGACCTCCTTCGACTACTTCGGCGACAACCTGCTCGCCAAGAAGATCGCCGACGACGTGAAGCTGAACGGCTCGGCGACCGCACGGGACGTCGTGCTGGAGAACCACACCTACGATGCGGCGGGCAACCAGATCAAGCTGGTCACCGGCGGCGAGAAGAAGTTGACGACCGAGAGTGTCTACGACGCGGCCGGTTTCCTGACCTCGCAGACGTTCGACCCCGGCGGGCTGGACCGCAGGATCGCGTTCACCTACGACGCCAACGGCAACCTCATCAAGACCACCCGTACCAGCGCCGGCAGCGACCGTGCTGAGGTCACCGAACAGGCCTACACCAAGACGAACCTGCCTACGAGGACGACCGTCGAGAACGGCGAGGAGGACCTCGTCACGACCGTCGAGTATGACGATCGCGGACTGGCCGTCGCCATGACCGACCCGCGCGGCAACGTGGCGGGCGCGAACAAGGAGGCGTACACCACCGAGATGCGCTACGACGCGCTCGGCCGCCTCACAGCAGCCACCGGACCGCAGGTCAAGGTCGAAAAAGCCGGCACGGCCGCCGACGCGCGCCCCACCGTGCGGTTCGGCTACGACACGCTCGGCGCCCAGACGCACGAGACGGACGCCGAGGGCCGTACCGTGGTCTCGGTTTTCGACAAGGCCGGCCGCCTGACCGGCCAGAAGGCGCCCAGCTACACCCCGCCCGGCGGCACCGCGCTCACCCCGACCACCACGTGGCACACCTACGACGCGGCCGGCCAGCTCACCTCCACCACCGACCCGCGCGGCCAGACCACCACTTTCGAGTACGACAGGCTCGGCCGGCAGGTGCGCGTCACCGACCCCGCCCCCGAGGGGCAGCAGGGCGGGACGTGGGTGACGGAGTACGACATGGCCGGGGAGAAGCTCGCCACGGTCGACCCGACCGGCGCGCGTACCGGGGCGACCTATGACGACCTCGGCCGGCAGATCACCGCCACGCAGATCGAACGCAAGCCCTCCACGGCGTCCTACACCACCACCATGGAGTACGACGACGCGGGCCGGCTGGTCAAGCAGACCGCGCCGGGCGGCAAGGTCACCTCTTACGGCGTGAACGCGGCCGGTGAGGTCACCTCCGTGACCGACCCGAACAACAACACGACCGGCATGGTCTACGACCTGGCCGGACGGCTGATCAAGACCATCGACCCCAACGGCAACGCGACCACCGCCGGCTATGACCTGGCCGGCCGGCAGATCACCGCAAAAGACCTCGACGGCAGCGGCGGCGTTCTGCGCGCCTACGGTTTCGGCTACGACGCCGCGGGCAACCAGACCAGCGTCACCTCCCCCGAGGGCCACGTCACCCAGCAGAGGTTCGACGCCCTGGGACGCCCCACCGCGCTCGTCGAGCCGGTCTCGGACGGCGAGTCGATCACCACGAGTCTCGGCTACGACGCGACCGGCGCCCGCACCCGGCTCACCGACGGGCGGGGCAACGCCACCTGGACCACCTACAACAGTCTCGGTTTGGCCGAATCGGTGACCGAACCGGCCACCACGGCGCACCCGGATGCGGCCGACCGCACCTGGACCCACCTCTACGACGCGGCGGGCAACCCGGTGGCCACCCTCCAGCCCGGCGGCGTCCGCATCGACCGCGTCTTCGACCACCTCGGCCGCCTCACCAAGGAGAACGGCGCGGGCGGCGGCGCCGCCACCGCCGAGCGCACCTTCGGCTACGACCTGGCCAACCGCATGACCACCGCCGGGAACCTGAGCGTCGACTACAACGACCGCGACCTGCCCCTGACGGTGACGCGCGGCAGCACCCAGGAAACCGCCTACAGCTACGACGCGCTCGGCAACCCCACCCAGCGCATCGACGCCGCCGGCACCGCCACCTTCACCTGGGACAACGCCAGCCGCTTGAAGACTGCGACCGACCCGGTGACCGGCCGCACCCTCACCTACGGCTACGACCCGGCCAGCCGCCTGAAGACCGTCACCGCCACCAGCGGCCAGGCGAGCACCCAGAGTTTCGACTACGACCCTATGGATCGCCTTACCGGTCAGACGCTCGAGAACGGTTCCGGCACCCAGCTCGCGAAGATCACCTACGGCTGGGACGCCGACGACAACCTCACCACCAAGACCACCGCGGGCACGGCCGGGGCAGGCACCCACACCTACGCCTACGACCACGCCGGCCGCCTCACCTCCTGGACCGCCCCCGACGGCGCCACCACCGCCTACGAATGGGACGCCGCCGGAAACCGCACCAAGGCCGGCGACAAGACCTTCACCTACGACGAACGCAACCGGCTGCTGACCGGCGACGGAAGCACCTACACCTACACCCCACGGGGCACCCTGGCCACCCAGACCAAGGCCGGCACCACCACCTACACGTTCGACGCCTTCGACCGGCTCATCGCCGACGGCGACAGCATCTACGCCTACGACGCCCTCGACCGCCTCACCAGCCGCATCCACGGCACCACCAAGCAGACCTTCGCCTACTCCGGGCTCGGCAACGACCTGGCCGCCATCACCGACAGCGGCGGCGCCGTCCAAGCCAGGTATGCCCGCGACCTTGGTGGCGGCCTGCTCGGCCTCAAAGAAGGCACCAGCGCGGCGGTGGCCGCGTTCACCGACCTGCACGGCGACCTGGTGGCCACCTACACCAGCACCCTGCAGACCTCCACCGTCTACGACCCGTTCGGCTCCGTCACCGCCCGGACCGGAACCACAACCCAGCTCGGCTACCAGGGCGAATACACCGACCCGGACACCGGCAAGGTCAACATGCACGCCCGCTGGTACCAACCCGGCACCGCCACCTTCACCAGCCGCGACACCATGACCCTGAACCCCAACCCCTCGATCCAGGCCAACCGCTACACCTACGCCAACGCCTCCCCCCTCACCGGCACCGACCCCACCGGCCACAACACCGTTCCGGGTGGTTCGCTCAGGGAAGCCGGATGGGCCAGTGGCGGCTGTATTTCCAGCGGGAGCATCTGTCACGAGACGTTCGTGCACCAGCAATGGTGGAGCGACTTCGTGATCGACAACGAGTGGTGGTTCGCCAGTCCCGGTTTCTCCGATGAGGAGATCGAACGTCTCGGTTACAAGATCATGCCGAACGGAAGAGAGATCGACCAACCGAACTTCTGGTTCGCCGACGAAAAGGTGCAGAACGCGTACATGGCCGGCTGGTCCGTGAGGATGACGAACGACGACCTGGCAGCGAGCTGGGTGATGGTCGGCGGACTGGCCAGTATGGAAGCAATGGAGAGAGCCGCCGCGAAGAATCCCGACGATCCACGGCTCGCAGGCTTCAAAGTGAACGGCTACGGTGAGCTGTCTCCTGACATGAAGCTTATGGGTGGGAGCATCTCCGGCCCTGATGTCCGATACGAGTACTACAGTAAATACAAGCGCCTGTTGAGCCTCAAATCAGAGATCACCAGGGCGGCGAAAGAGCACGGTGTGGACCGGAGGGCGCTGGCCGCGGTCCTGATTTATGAAATGTCCCACTGGGAGCCGACCGGTGGATATCCGGGTGACGCCGTTGGAGAACGAGAAGGATGGCTGGACACAACATCACTGGGGATCGGTCAGATGCAGATCGGCACGGCCAAAAAAATGATGAACAAGTATTACAAGAACATGGCGAAGGAGTTGAGCAACGAAGACATCGGGCGCATCCTAAATCATAACGCTTCCTTCGCGATCCGCCTCGCCGCCGCATATCTGCGGCACCTCAAGGAATCAATAGTCGTTCCCGGCGGGCCGAACCGGGATGGTCGTGAGAACACCACTCGTCATATCAATGACTGGGAAGCCGCAGTCGCCTATGGCATCAATCCTCACGACTTCGAGCGATGGCGGAATGGTGGGCCTGCTCCCACGGCCGAGGCTCAGAAGCGATGGAACGCCATCTATGGTTGGGTGCGGAACGCGGCCAACGAATACTGGGACTGCGTGAACGGCCCGTCATGTAAGGCGCCGGCGCCTGCATACAATCCATGGCAGTAGGAAGCGTGGCAATGCGGAAGATAAGTGTAAGGTCCCTGGCTCTGTCGGCGACTGTCGTGGTCATGGCCATCGGTCTGCTCTGCGGCCTGGCCTATGCGGCTATCGGCTGGTTCTGGGTGGCAAAGCCGCTTGAGGTGGATGCCGGCGCGATCAGTCAGATCGAAAAAGTCGGCGGTGTTGTGGCGCGGACCGAGTTGCGCTACACGGAGGCGGACTCGGTCATCGTGACAGAATATCTCATCGTCGATCGCCGGCTCGCTGACGAAGGGGCGGCCGTGGACGATGTTTCTCGTGCCCTGCAGTCCAATAACTGGAAGGTGGTGACGCAACTGAGCTATCCCGGCGTACAACTGCGATCCGGTCAGTGGCCCGACCATCTTCTGACCCTTGAGACGCCGGACGGAACTAATCTGTCGCTCAATGACAAACTCGGGCAGGCGGTAAGAGAGGCGCAGGCCGTGGCACGATACCCGGACGCTCTTGTAGTCCTGAGCGTGCGTCGGACGGACACCTAGGGCCGTTCTCATTCGGCGGAATTCCATGACGCTGTTACGCGACCGTCGGGCAGGGAAATGTCCAGTCGCCGGCACCAGGATTGTGGAGGTGTCCATCCGCCGGCCGGCGTGAAGTTCAGCCGCAGCAGGCGGGCGGAGCCGGGAACCGGCCCGCCCAGGTGGCGAGTTCCGTGCGCGGCCGCCTCGCCGTCCGGGTCGAATGCACCGTTGTTGTGGTCGTTGTAGGAAGTGCCGAGGTCGTCCTCCGTGGACAAAATCCAGTACCAGAAGGGGCCCTTGGTCTCCTCCTCCTGTTGCCGCAGTCCTGGCACGAACTCGTAGTGCAGCACGCCGCCGGCCTCCGTCAGCTCCAGCCCGCGGGCGACCATGTGGTGGTCTTCTACCAGCCCTCCGAGATCGACGTCGGAGATGATGTCGAGACGTATCAACCCGCCCATCCTGGAAAGGTCGGCGTCGGTGGCCGTGCGCGGCGGAATCTGGGTCATGGTTCCTGGCATCGGGCACGATCAGGAACTGGCCGACCATAGGACGTCGCCACTGCCTGCTGTAACCTCGGCCGAAAGTACGACCATGGATGCCGCTGACCCTGCTTTCGACCGATACCGTCCCCGCGGACGACCCTGCAGCATTCGGCTTCATGTCTCGCGAAGAGTTCCCCCGAGAACCGACCAGCGATCCCGATCACCCTCTCCCGCACGATGCCACCGCCTCCACCGGTCGGTCCAGGGCCGCTGCGCCCGCGCGCAGCCAGCCGCAGGCAGCTGCGCTCGCCTCTGGCCGGCCCCGGATTATCGCGCTCGACGTGCTGCGCGGGTTCACGTTGTGCGAGATCCTGTTCGCCAACATCCAGCTGATCGCCAATCACGGCACCGCCGTCGTGACGCAGCCCATGGGCGACTGGGACCCGTGGCTCGGGTTACCGATCTTCTCCCTGCTGTTCGGCATCGGATTCACGCTGCTGCTGGACTCCGCCGCCGACCGCGTCTCCCGCCCGTGGCTGGTTCTGCTGCGTCGGCTTGTGGCGCTGCTCGCGATCGGGCTCGTGCACATGTTGGTGTGGCCGGGGGAGATCCTGACCAAGTACGCGGTCGTCGGCGTGCTGGTGCTGCTGCCCTCGTCCTGGCTGCCGCGATGGGCCGTGGCAGGCCTCGCCGCCGTGCTCGTTCCGGTGGCGTTGTTCGGCGGGGGTGGGCCTCTGCTGATCGCCGGGCTGTTCCTCCTCGGGTCGGCGCTGGTTCGATACGGGGTGATTGAGCAGATTGAGCGGTCCACCCGGGGGCCGCTTCTGCTGGGGCTGGTCTTCGGGGCGGGGGCGGCGTCTGCCTTGTGGGTGCACGCTCAAGTGGAGATCGGGGCGGACCCGATGCAGCCGTCGTTCACGTCCGGCCTGGCCGATCTGCTGATCGCCGGTGTGGTCGTGTGCGCCCTGCTGGTCCTGCTCAGGACGCCGCTGCGACCGGTGTTGCGGTTTGTCTTCGCGCCGCTGGGCCGGATGGCTCTGACCAATTACCTGACCGCCACACTTCTCGTCCTGGCGGCCAGTCGCATCCTCGGCCTGCCGGTCGGCCAGTCCTTGCAGGTGGCGTTCCTGACCGCGGGAGCCATCCTCGCGGTCCAGTGGCTGCTGTCCGCCCTGTGGCTGCGCCGCTACCGCCAAGGCCCGCTCGAATGGCTCTGGCGCTGGGCCACCTGGGCCCGCCGCCCGCCCTTCGGCCGGGTTGGGACGGGATGAGCTCAGCGCCCGCGGCAGTGGGTCGCGAGTGTCAAGCCCACAGCATCCCGTTCATGCGCCGTCGGGAATGCTGACGAAGCTGCCCATGCCTCGCACCGTGTAGATGGAGCCCTCCTCGAGGAGGGCTCTCATGGTCTTGTGCGCCGTCATGCGAGCGATGCCGAACTCCTGCATGAGGTCGTTTTCGCTCGGGACCCGGGAGCCGGGACGGTACGTCCCCTCGGCGATGCGCCCGCGAATCACCCGGGCGACCTGCTGCCATCGGGGCTGGTCTTCGCGGAACTCCATCACGAGGTCACTGTAGGAACCGTGCAATTCCATCGATCTCCGGATGGCACTATGGAGCACTACAGACAAGCTCAAACCTGCCCTCCTACCCTGTCGGCATGACTCAACCTCCCCACGACCTCGGCCTCATCCGGAAGACGTTCCCTGACTGGTCGTGCTTCCGCAGCGACGCGGGCATCTTCTACGCGACGCGGCGCGGCACCACGCTCAGCAACACGGCAATCGAACGAGGGCTCCAGCAGACTGTGAGCGCCGATGATGTCGCGACTTTCGTGGAGCTTCTGCGTGACCAGGGCGGCAGGCGTACGACGACATGACAGCCCGGAGCCGTTCGCCTGGGGCGCCTTCCGCGGTCGGCACCCATTGCGCCCGCGCTCGGTTCAGGTCAGCGAGCGAACGCCCGCGACGTCGTACTCGGCCACCGAGGCGGCGAGTATCGCAGCGCGTTGCGTGTCGCCGGGGCCGCTGCCGCGGAACGCCTCGACGGCCGTCTGCGACTCCCAGCGCTCGAAGATGTTGATACGGCGGACATCTGCCAGGTCCGCACTGATGGCGAAGTCAAGGCAGCCGGGTGCGCGGCGGGCCAGCTCAATGGCGCCCACGCAGTCCGCGAGATAGCGCTCGCGCTGCTGCGGGTCGATGACTATATGGCCGGCGACGATGACCATGTGCTGCTCCTCTGCCGAGTCCGAACTGACCATTGCGAGCTATGACCGTCGAGCGAGCAGAAACTCATCGGTACGCGCACAACGAACACGACGATCCACCGCCGCGCCCGACAACCCCGCTGGGATGAGAGCGCATTCTCGCTTGGCCGCATGCGCAGGTGGACCATGGGCCGCTCCCCCGCACATCCCGACCGCCGTCTTCAACCCCCGGATCTCACCACGTGAGAACGCTCCAGCTCTGGCGCCCTGCTGGTCCTGCTCAGGACGCCACTGCGGCCGGTGCTGCGGGCCGTCACATCGCGGCATCCTGACCCTTATTGCGCCGTTCGGCCAGCCTTGTACACTCTTGACAGCTTATTGACAAGATCAACACTTTCGTCGGTTACGGTCGCTGGAGTCGCCAACCATGCTGGAATCCGGATTCTCAGCCAAACTCTGGACGGGAGCCGGGGGTGGCGTCCAGGACGCGGCGCACGCCCTGCGGGTTGGTGTGGACGAGTTCTGCGACGCGATGAGCGAGCGGCCGTTCGGGAGTGACGAGCTGGGCCGAGCCCTGTACGAGGGCGACCGGACGCGGAAGGCGCCGGGTTTCGTGGGGCTGCGCGACGCCCTGTTGGACAACCTGGTCGGGACGGTGAATCTGCTCCAAGGCATGGGCGCCGGGATGGTCAGCACCGGTGCCGTCTACCACAGCGCGAACAGCGCGAACATGGACGTTCTGGAAGGCCGGCGGTCCCTTCGGCCCTCGCCATCCGCAGCGTTGGCGGATATCGAGGCATATCGGCCGGTGATCGATGGAGGCAGGCTGCCCTCGACGATCGAGCCGCCCAGTTTCGTGCAGCAGGCGGCATGGTTCTTCGAGGCCGTGGGTTTCGGATGTGCGTACCCTGACGGAGACATCGGCAAGGTGAACCAGCTCCGCGAGGCCGCGCTGTCGATCGGCCGTGTGATCGATCGGGTGTCAGAGGAGGTCGACCAGCACGGGGGGCGGGTGATCGCGTCAGGGCTCGGACCAAGCACGGACGAGTTCAGGAAGGCCGTGAAAATGGTCTCCGGCGAGAAAGGGCTGCTGGAGGAGCTGAAACGGCAGTCGGATGAGCTCGCCGACTACTGCCAGACGGGGATGGACGCGATCGCCAAGGCGCAGTGGCACTTCTGGGCAGCCGCCGCCTTCGTGGTGACGTTGGTGTATGTGGCGACCGTTATCAACCCCTATCTCAATGCCTGGCTGGCGACGATCATCCGGCTGGAGGGGCTGGCACTGCAGATCACTCTGCGGATCATTCGCGAGGCCGTGCTGGGCATGGCCTTCGCCGGCGGGCTGAACGTGATCGACCAGTTGTTCGCCACCGGCGACATCGATCTGTCGGAGCTGCTGCAGATGGCATGGCACGGGGCGGTCGCGGGCGGCCTCATGGGCGGCGCGCACGGCGCCCTGCCCTCACTTCTGCGCAAGGGCGGGCCGCTGTTGACCGGCCTGGCCGCGGCGATGGAGAAACCGGGCTGGGAACGGGTCTTCTCCCGCCTCCTCGTAGGTGGGGCGGTGGGCACCGGCGCCATGGCCACGGCCGGATTCGCGAGCGGGCACGGTTGGGACTGGAAACATGCCGCACAGGCCGGCTTCGGCATGGCGCTCCTCGGCACCAGCGCGGAACTGGCCGGCATGACATTTCTGGCCGGTCGGCGGCGCGAGTCACCCGAACTGGCGCTGCGCCTGCCATGGGAACCCTTCCCCACAAAGGGACTGCCGTGGCTGCGCAGCCCCGAGAAGAGGTGGATGGAGTTCAAATGGTCCATGGCGTTCATGCCCCTCGCCGCTCCTGTGGCCAGCTTCACAGCGTTGCTGAAGTTCGCCGAGGACGGCAAGAGCCCCTTCATGAAGCAGCCACGGCTTGGCAAAAATGGCGAACTTTTCGAGATGTGGAAATTCCGCTCGATGAAGAGCGCCGATGGCATGGATTCCAGCCTGGGATCCTCCGACACCCGGGTCACAAGGTTCGGCAAGCTCATGCGAGCCGCCGGATGGGATGAACTCCCGCAGCTCCCGCAGGTTGCCAGGGGGCAGATGTCGTTCATCGGACCCCGTTCCCTGGTGCAGGCGACACATGACGAAATGGCGCGCGATCTGAGTCCGCAGGTCAACCACACGTGGTCGACGGGCAAGAAGGCGGTCACTCCGGGGATGTGGAGCCACTTCGGGTACTACAAGGAGTACTTCGGCTATGAGGCGGCTTCCCCGCAGTTCAACGGGCTACGGGGGAAACTGGACAACTGGTATTTCCATCACGCCAGTGAGACGATCGACCGCGAGCATTTCCGTAAGGAATTCGGGAAGATGATGAGGGCCTGGGGTTCCGCGGTGACGGGGGGAGGGAAGAGCTGAGCCCGTTTCGCGTGCCCATATTCGAAGCGGAACCGCTCGGGGCGGGTGTCAGGGAAGCGGCGGGATAGTTACCCGACTTGTCGTCTCACTTCACCAGCGAACCCCGATAGGCCTGTCCGCTCCGGCGCGGTCATGAGGCCAAGTACGGTCCTGGGGTCACGCTTGTAACTATCGGCCTGCTCGCGCAGCGTTCGCAGGACGATCCGAGGCATCGCGTCCGACAGGCCGAACAGGAAAGCGTCAGGAGTGAGTAGTTCGATGTCGTATGGCTCGCGGGCGTGTGCAGGGAAATCCTTGACATTGACACTCACCACAGCGTTCGCCTGTGCAGAGACTGCGGCGGCCAGCACGTGGCGGTCCTTATCGTCACAGGTCATCGTGGCGATAAGTGGCTCGTAGCCGATTACTACGGCGTCGTCGAATGCGAACCTCATCTGCCACGAGTCGACTGACGGTCTGGGCTGGGATGCCGGCCCCGATGAGGTTGCGGTCTAGTTCGTCAAGAACGCCGCTTGACCACAGAGGCCGGAACAGACCTGTCTCTTCCAGGCGGAGCAGCGTGTGTCGCAGATAGGCCGGATACAACAGGCACGTGTCGAGTATGACACTGAAGGTCATCCTGCCCTCCGGTCATCTGGTCTTACGTGGATCGGCCGTAACCTCGTACAGATCGGCTTCTTCGGAGATCTCTACCATCCGGTCCAGGGATGCCTGGCGTTGATGACGGCGGCGCTCCTGGTAAGCCAGCACATCGCGGAGCAGAAACCTACGATGACGCCCAGGTTGCTCGAAGGGAATCTCACCGCGTTCCAGTAGCCGGACCACCGTAGGGCGGCTCACGCCTAGCAGGTCCGCTGCTTCCTGGGTGGTCATCGTCCGGTGGTGAGGGGCGATCGTCACCGCCTGCCCAGCGGCTATCACCGCACCACCAACTGGAGCACCTCGAACACCTCGTCAGGTAGGACGATTCGCTCTCCCCCGCTCCTACCAACTCCGCGTGGCCGCTGGACGAATGCCTGATCGCATCGACCAATTGATCAAGAGGGACTCCCGGCGGCAGGACCGTCCGCTCGGCAAGCTCAGTCGTCATGGGGCCTCCTCACACTCATCTCCACCCTGCCAAGAAACGAACGAAACGAACATCTAGTGCCATCCACGAGGGTGAGCGCAAGTCGCAGGGCGCATCCCGCCCTGATCGATCTCCTCAAGGGAGTTCGGGATCGCCAACGCCTTCTTCTCGTCCTTCGCGGGTGGTGCCTGGGCGACGCCCCTGGAAGGAGTGCAGCCCGAGCGGAGTGAGGACCGCTCGGGGTGGGCATCGGAGGGTCAAGCCGGTCGACGGGCAACGGGTGGGC
>NZ_SMKP01000251.1:0-12885 GCF_004349015.1 Nonomuraea diastatica | reverse complement strand
CGCGCGGTCAACGGCGCCCACCTGGTCGCACTGGTCCGAGCGGGCGCCCTTTTCATCGACGGCAAGCTTGTCGAACGTCCCGCAGAATCAACCGTCTCCACAGCCGCCTAGAACTTCATGATCCACATGTCTTGACTATTGCTCTGGATAAAGGCGGATCTGGACGATGAGGTGCTTGCCCTTGACGCGGTTGAGGCCGACGACCTCGACCTTGAGGTTCTCGGTCATGGTACTGCGGGTTTCGGCCAGGGCCGGTCGGGTGTCTTGACCGGATGCCGTGGCGGTGGCGGGCGGAGCGCTGGTGGCCGGGGCACTCGACGTTGGCGCGGTGGTGGCGGGCGGGGGCGCGGCTTCCTTCATCGGTAGCGCCCCGCACCCGGCCACCGCGAACGTGAGTACGCCGCTCAGGGTCAGGATCCGGCTAGGCATGATGGAGATTGTGTGATGTGCGAAATGACAGAGCTTGGTCATGATCCTCGACTGCGGTTGATGGGGTCGATCGCGAGCGGGCCAGGGCTGGCGCAGCACCTTGCTCGTCTCCTCTACCTCGTGCCGCTCAGTGGCAGGCGCCACGTCAGAGACTTTAAACGGGCGTCGAAGCGGCTGACGCCGACCCGACACCCGTTCGACGTCCACGCGGCGCGAGTCTTCGTTCTCATCGAGCCACGGTACGGTCCCGGCTCAAGGACCCAACGGGCCCGCGAGGCGGTGCGCCAGGCGAGTGCCCGTCGCCGGTGGGTGCCACCTCGCTGCGGCGGGCGGCCGAGATGGCCAGAGCCGCCAGCAGTGCGGTCACGACTACCGTTACGGCGAGCGCGGTCCACGTAGCCGTGTCGGGGTGGATCAGCGACTGGCCGCGCATCGCTCGCCACGTCGTGATGGTGAACAGCACGGTGTAGCCCAGGATGACGACCCCGGTCAGCTGGGCGCGCACGCGTTCGCTGCGCAGCCAGCTGATCCGGGCGCGAGGGCGGTGAGGACCAGCACCGCGAGCACGAAGACCTGGACGGAGTGCAAGCCGATGAAGTGCGGAACGCGGAGGTCGCCACCCGCGGTGCTCCAGTTCGTGATCGGCATGCCGTCACCGTCCGGTGCCCCGACCCCGTGCTGCGCCAACAGCGTGACCGGGTTCCCGTACGCGTCCTCGACTGTCCGTGGCCCAGTCGTGGCCCACCCGCGGATGAAGGACGCCAGTGCCATGCCGATGACGGACAGCCCGATCCCGGCGCGTAGGGCTCTGGCGCGGTGTCGCCGATCCGCTGGAACAGCAGCATGACAGCGATGAGCAGGCTCGCCCGGAACAACCCGACCACGCCTGAGGAGAAGACCACCTGCCCGATCTGGTTGAACGCATCGGTGTTGGTGCTGAAATGGCTGTAGGTGCCGCGGGCGGCCTGCGCCGCGATGAAACCGACGTCGATCAGCCCGGTGAGGGCGAAGGCCGTTCCGAGGGTCCACATCGTGCACCTTGCCCGGCGAAGCTTCAGCAACAGCCAGGCGAGCGTCGCACCGTAAATGACGAACGACACCCCGAACTTCAACGGCTTCGCCCTGATCGATGCCTGCATAAGCTCATGATCATCTGCGAAGAGACCGAAGCTCGCGACGACGACGAGCGCAAACATCGCCGCCACCGTGATCATCAACGGTCGATGCCACGACCGCACTTCGGCAAACGGGATGGACATCTGGTCCCCCGGCCCGTCTCATACGCCCCCCACTCCGGTGTCGCCCATGCTGGGGGAGGCTGCGCCGAGCATCATTGGAGCGAGCCACCCACGATCCGGCGGGCAGAACCACGGCACGTGTGGGCGGCGCACCAGTTCTGCGGTGTCCGCGGGGGTGCGTACGGTGTATTTTGCGTCAGGCGGACATGGTAGCCGGGCTCCGCAAAATGCATTGACCCCGGCGGCGTGGACCCGTACCAATACCTCGGTGACCCCCGGCTCGGGCCGGGAAACCTCAGTGAGCTGCAGCACCTCCGGCCCGCCGTACGCGTGCTGGACGATCGCCCGCATGGTCGCCGTCATGGCGTACTCCTTCTTTGAGCCCTTCGGCCGAGCCGAATCAAGGTGTGGGCGGCGATCTCGCACCGGCCCGCTACCGATCGGTGTGGGGGGAGTGGCCGGGCTCAGCCGCTATTGATGTCGCCAGAGCCCGGACGCCCGGTGCCGATCGTCCACCCGCATGGCCCAAGAATCCCACGGGAGCTTGACTTGACACCTACCAACGCGCCGCCCTGGCAGCTGCGTCACGGCAAGTTATCGGCGCTGAGGAGCTGGTCGTGTCGGCGTGTCGGTCGTCCATCGGGGCCGGTCCGGCTACCGTGCCCAAGATGACTCTCTGTCACAATTGGTGTGGCCATGGTCCTGCTCTGGTGCTGCTGCATTCGGCGGTGTGCGATCGGCACATGTGGGCCCCGCAATGGCCGGCCCTGCGTGACGCGGGCTATCACGTGGTGTGGTGCGACTTCCGGGGGTTTGGCGACTCCCCGGTGGCGGACCGGCCGTACCGCGATGCCGCAGACGTCGCCGACCTCCTGGACCATCTGGGCCTCAAACGAGTTGCCCTGGTCGGGTCCTCCCACGGCGGCGAGGTCGCGCTGGAGGTGGCGGCGACACGGCCGGAGGCGGTCACCGCCGTGGCATTGCTCTGTTCCGCGATGCCTGGACACGTGCCTGGCCCTGAACTGCAGTCGTTCACCGAGCGGAAGAACGCGCTGTTGGCGGCGGGCGACATCGCTGGGGCCGTCGAGTTGAACGTCATGACGTGGCTGGGCCCTGAAGCCAGCGGAGAAGTTCGGGAACAGGTCCGGCAGATGTACCGGCATGCGGTCGAGACGCATGCGACAGCAAAGTTCGCCTCGACCGCCGCGCCGGTCGACCTGGCGCGGATCACAGCCCCTTGCCTGGCTGTGTCGGGCGCGCACGATCTCGCTGACTTCCGAGATATCGCCGTCAGCCTGCCGGAACGAATTGCCGGCGCCCGCCACCTCGAACTGCCCTGGGCTGGCCACCTGCCCAGCCTGGAGCGACCTGCGGTGGTAACTGACTTGCTGATCCGATTCCTCGGCGAGACGGTCCCCGCTGGCTGAGGGAGAGCCAGTTTTGAGACCGCCAGGTAGGGGCGGGACCTGAGCCTCTCGCTGGCTGCCGCCCGCCCGAGTGGGAGCAGATGGCCCGCACGGTGCGGATGCTGGTTGCCGCCAGCGTTCTGAGTCAGTTATCCACCGACAACATGAGGCCAGGCGTCAAGGATCTCGTCGGCGGTCTTGGCTGTCCATGTCGATCAGCACGGTGGCGTAGGAGTGCCCGCGCCTCTTGGTGAATCGTCGATCCCGAGCACGGTGACCTGGCCGATTTCGAGGTCGGGCAGGGCGCGGACCAGATGGATCAGTGTGTCCCGGCCGACGCGTACGCCGGGTAAGGCCAGCAGCCGGGAGGCGGCGCGCCCGGCCAGTGCCAGCGCCATCAACTCCAGCAGCCGGCGCAGCAGTTTCGTGCGGCGAGCGTAGCCCGCGTTCCGCAGAATTCACCTCGTCTGGAGACGCGAAGTGCGGGCTGACCTGCAGAGTCTCCACCGACTGCCCGGATCATCCGTTTCTCTAGACGCTCACAACAGCCCAGGTCAGCGAGGCGGGCAATCACGCTGGAACCCAACAATGGGCCGCGAAACGACGCAGGCAAAACCCTATGAACTGGGGCAAGTTGACGACCCCGGGCGGAGCCTTGCGTCGGCGCTCTATTGTTGCTCCTGCAGCGGGCCTGCGATGGCCTTCAGCCGGCCCTCCGGGGACTTCGCTGGGCAGCCTCGCTACCTGCGGAAACGTCATGTCCTAGAGACACGGCCTGTGGCAGCAGGGAAGGCGAAGCCGCAGGTCAACAGGCATGCCGTTGCTCCAGCGGCTCCGAATTGCGCGGAACGTGGGCGTAGGGCTGGGTGAGACCGGGCACGGGTTCGGCGAACGTCCGGACCGGGCACGCTCGATTCGGGCAGGTCAGGCGGCGGACCGTGAGAGCGATCAGGACCGGGCGGCCCCCGGCTGGCAGGGCATGCAGCAGCCGACGGTGGCGGCCATGCACCCGTGAGGAGGATGTGCCGCACGCCCGGCAGGTCGCCGGCCCGCCCCCGGTATGCGCCGTGACCAGCACGGAGTCCCCGTAATCGATCACCTCCTCAACGATCAGCTCCGCCAGATGGGGGAAGAGCATCCTCAGGCAGCAGGCATCGCCCGCCGCCGCATGCTGCGCACAGGGCACGATGAACCTCGCGGCCGCTCAAATGATGATCACGTTTTTGGTCGAACAATATCCTCACGGGGCGGCCGCACCTATGCGCGGCCAGTTATCCGATTGCGATCAGTTCAGTCGCGGGCGGGAGTCTCGGCCACTGTCTGTGACGGCACCACACAAAGATCGCCAGAGCCAGATTCACAGAGCGCCATCAGGACGCAATCCGTGCGGATGTCCTTCGGGTGTAACTCGTTCTCAGTGAGTGTCTGCGCTGGGCCACTCACCGGTGTTGTCGCACCAGGCGGTCAGCGGGAACAGCCCAAAGCTGCCCTTGAACGTCCCGGCTGCCGCTTCCCTGTCGCTGTGAGCGACCTGGATTGTGGCATCCAGCCGGATCACGACCCAGTCGCCGAGGTCGCCGTAGCAGGTCCGCGAGGCTGGCACGCTCCCGTGCCGGGCGGCGACCGGCTCCCACACCCGCCACGGAAGCAGCGACAGCGGCGTTGCAAAGAGGCCGTCACCATTGTCGAGCCCACCGCAGGGGGTAATCCTCGGAGGCCCACGAGCGCACTGCCTACGTCACTGAGTAAGAGGCTTGAATGACGATCTCGATTCCCGGCCGGCCACCTGAGCAGCATGTGGGTCGAGAACTGATCGTGGTGTGGCGGTCCGCTCGTCGGGCGCGGTGCATCCCCCCGAGCACCGCGCTGCCACGCCCGTGCGGGCGGCCCGGTGAAGTCTCCCCGCCGTCCGCGCCTGGGCGCAGGCCAGGTGGTCGCCCGCTCCTGGCCTGCGCTCACCCACTGTCCAGGTCCGGAGGTGAAGCACATGGTGGTCCGCAAGGTTGATGTCGCGGAAGCAGCGGCGGGGCGGAGTGTGATGAACCGCGTGGCGTCCACGTTCGCGCATCCCCCTGCCCCAACCCGAAGGGCAAGCCTATGAACCTCATCTTGCTCATCGGCCTGCGCATGATGAACGCGCGCCTGTCCGAGACGCCGCAGGACGAGGCCGTAGCTGCTGATGGTCAAGGGGTCGCAGCGGATGAGCGGCCGGCGTCCACGACCGACTGGGACCTGTGATCACCGTCTTGCGCGGCGTGGTCGATGGATTACCGGCATCGGCTCGTCCAGCGTGAACACGCTCGGGTGGAGGGGCGCCGATGGCTCCCCTTGCGTACCGAGTCCGTCCAGCAAGATCCGGAGAAGAGGAACGATTCGTGACTGACGAGACCATCGACCAGGCTCGGGCCGCTGAGCTCAGGGACAAGCTCGCGGACGAGCTGATCGCGGCAGGACACATCAAGTCCGCCCAGGTGGAGGCGGCGTTCCGTACGGTGCCACGGCACGCGTTCGTTCCAGCCGATACGCCGCTGGAAATTACCTACGCCGCCGACAACGCGGTGGTGACCAAGAGGGATGAGCATGGCATCGTCATCTCCTCGGTGAGCGCGGCATACATCCAGGTAGCGATGATCGAGCAGGCCGAGCTGAGGCCGGGCATGAGCGTCCTGGAGATCGGTTCGGGCGGCTACAACGCGGCCTTGCTGGCCGAGGTCGTCGGAGTCGACGGCCAGGTGGTCAGCGTGGACATCGATCCGGAGATGACCGACCGTGCCACCGGCCTCCTGGAGGCTGCGGGATACGCCGATCGGGTCACGGTGATCACGGCTGACGCGCAGGACCAGATTCCGGGGCATGGGCCGTTCGATGCCATCATCGTGACCGTCGGTGCCTGGGACGTGTCTCCTGCCTGGCTGCGCCAGCTGGCGCAGCCAGGCAGGCTCGTGCTGCCGCTTCGCATGAAGGGCGTCAGCCGCTCCATCGCCTTCCGCCGCGAGAATGACCACCTGGCCAGTACCTCCGCGGTGGTGTGCGGATTCGTTCCGATGCAAGGGGCCGGTGAGCACGTCGACAGGGAGTTCCGGCTGCCGGACCCGCAGGGGCACATCGTCACGCTTCGGTTCGATGACGAAGCACCTGACGACCCGGCCTTGTTGAACGGCGTCCTCGCCGGCCAACGCAGCGAGGCGTGGTCCGGCGTCACGATCGAACACGGAGTCTCCTTCGCCGACCTGCACCTTTGGCTCGCGAGCTTCCTGCCCGGCTTCTGCAAGATGGCCGTCGACGAGGGGACCGAGCTCGCCCAGGAGCGCAAGACCTGGTTACCCTTCGCCGTGGTGCGCGGCGACTCCTTCGCCTGCCTGTCGGTGCGGCCCCTGCCGCAGGGCGAGGGAGTCGAGTTCGGAGCCCGCGCCTACGGCCCGCACAGTGAGAAGCCCGCAACCGCCATGGTGGATCAGATCCGGGCATGGGACGCCCAAGCCAGGCGTCGGCCTGAGCCCACGTTCGCCTACTGGCCGACCGGCAGTTCCCCCGCCCCTGTGGCTGAGAACGTGGCGGTCCTCCGCAAGACCCACGGTCTTGTCACGATCTCCTGGCCCAAGGACTGAGCGACCGCTCAGGGCCAGGCTGCCCACACCGAACCCGGAAACCGAAGGACTACACATCCATGTCACCACTGCTGGCTCTCGACCCCACCGAGGCTCCGGACCCCACGGATGTGGTGGGCGAAGAGGAGTTCGAGCTGGACATGTGCGTCGTTGAGGCGACGACGTCGCTCGTCGTCATGATGTGCGACACCAGCGACGGCTGCGGCAGCACCTGTAGCACCAGCGCGTGCAGCACCAGCTCGAACGACCCTTCCTGATCGTTTTCTCAGCCGTCGGGGCCCGTGCTCGCGCCGACGGCGCAGCCCGTAACCGGTACGGAAGGAATCATGGTGACCGTCCTCCCGCGGTACGAACACACCGGCCTGGTGATGGTGCGCGCGAGCACCGATCCGGGAGACCTTGACCTGCCGACGCACCTCGACCTGTCCGATGAGACGGCGATCCAGCACGAGGGCAGGGCGTGGCCGGCGAAGGTCTGGGCGCGCGGCGACGTCCGCGAGGCACTGCAGATGGCCAGCCCTGTCCTCGCGAGCCGCATCGATCACCTGCTCGGCTGCGAGCGATCCACCACCGCCGACCTGCGACGAGCCGTCCTCTCCACTGGCTCGTACCTGCTGCGCTGGCAGCGACGTGCCACCCCGTTCGGGCTGTTCGCCGGAGTGGCCACGGCCACGGTCGGGCCCGCGAAGGCCGATTTTGGAACGCGACATCATGTCCGTCCCGGGTCGACGTCGAATGGCTCACGAGTCTGATTGATCAGAACGAACGACATCCTGGCCTGCGACCGCGTCTGAAGGTGACCACCGACAGCTCCGGCATCGTCCGCGACGGCCGCTTCATCGTGGGCGCCCGGGCAGAGATCGGTGCGCGCACTCCCGGCCCACTTCGTGGAGTATCCGTGCGTTTGACCCGTCCTGTACGGTTCGCGCTCGCGGCAGCCGTCCGTCCCATCCGCTTCGACGAACTCGCTGGTGAACTGGCCGCGCGCTTCTCCGCCACCCCGCCGGAAAAGATCGTCTCCCTGCTGCACACCTTGATCGACCAGCGCATTCTGATCACCAGCTTGCGCCCGCCGATGACCGCGGTCGATCCCTTGCGGCACCTGATCGAAGCTCTGCGCGTGGCGGGCTGCCAAGATCTGCCGGACATCGCGGAACTGCTACGCGCGCTTGAGAACGTGCAAGAGCTGCTGACCCGCTCCACCAGCACCACAGATCCGGCCGAGGCCGCCACCGTTCGCGCCGAGGCCGGCACTCGGATGAGCGCCCTCATCCCAGGAGCCGGACTGGCCACCAGCCATGGCTAGCCCCGCCCCCACTATCTATCACTACCGAATCTCTTGACACCCTCGGCGAAGCGGCAGATCCTTCGAGCGACCTTCGTCGTGCGAAGGATCGCCACACGCATGGATCACGAACCGCAGAAAGCGCCGGTGACGCAATGGCCGTGAAGGTGAATCACGTCTGGTTCGGCGACGACCCCCTGGGCACGTTGGACAAGTTCAACGTCTACACGTGGAGGGCTCTGGGACACGAGGTGACGATTTACGCGCATCGCTGGAACGGCACCCCTCACGACGAGGCATCTTTGGGGTTGTCGGGCTCCGGCGTCAAGGTCGAAAACCTGAGCACCATCCTCGCCGAGGACGACAACAAGCGGACCGCGACGCTCCCCGAAACGCGGGCGCTCCTGAAGGGGTGGATCGAGGCGACGAACAAGGAGAAGCCTCTCGAGACCGACGTCATCTACAACCTGGTCGATCTCACGAAGTCCTACATCGGTGGAACGTGCCAAGGCATCGTCCTGGACTTGAAGGTCGGCCCGAGCCCGCACCTCGCCGCCTACGAGGATGCTTTCAAACGGAAGTTCGTCAGCTACACCCGCGGCGGAAACACGGTGGCGCCGGAAAACCAGTGCATCGGCACGATGGAGGAGGCGGACACGCTCCGTGGCAAGTACGCCGCGAAGTTCGAACAAAAAGTCACGGACAACGTCGACGGCGAACGCGGGCTGCGTTCAAGGCCTGCTGAGAGACACTTCGGCCTGATCACCTCCTTCCACGGTCAAGGCTTCATCGCCGCCAGGCCCAACATCGACGTGGCCAGGCAGGCGCCGGGAGGTGGAGCCGGCGGCCAGTACGAGGTGAAGGAGATTCGACGGCCGGGTCACGGCCCCTTCCGCGTCTTCAAGGCGTCGGAAGACCAGACCAACAAGAGCAGCGCCGAGAAGACCACGCCGGAGGAGGTCTTGGAGCTGTGCCAGTACGTCTGGGACAACGAGCTGGAGGGCAAGAATGTCCCCAACGAAAAGTACCTCGGCAAGGTGAAGGAGGCCCTGCAAGCGCTCTCCGGCTGAAGGCTCCCGCCGCCGCGAGCGTGTGTTCTGGTGTGGGCAGCCGGTCAACCCCGCCGTGCTCAACGCGCATCAGATTGAGTGCAACGGGTGAGAGGTGAGCCGCCGCGCCGTGGCGCTCCCCGCCCTCGCAGGCGCCTGGGGTGATGGGCTGGCCGCTGGCGCGGTTGTGCCAGATCGCCGCGGTCAATGCCAGGATCCGTTGGGCGACGCGGACCGCGACGCCCAACGGGCTGGCGTCCGCCGTGCAGTTCCAGGTCGAGCTGGCCTTTGAGGGTGTCGTTGACTGACTCGATGAGCTGGCGGATCGGTTTGAGGAACTGCTCGCCCGGGCGGGGCGCGCGGTTGCGGTAGGAGGGACGCAGTAGGTGCACGCCGCGTTCGGCCAGGTAGGCGTCGAGTCCGGCAGATACGTAGCCCTTGTCGGCGATGATCAGCAAGCCGGGGCGCTCGGGGACCAGGTGGGGGTCGTGGTCGAGGATGGCCATCAGCACCTGGCGCTCGTCGAGTTTCGGGGTGGCCAGAGCCCAGGTGATCGGTAATCCGGCAGGGGTGCACACCAAGTGCGGGCGCGGGCCCCAGAAGAACCGCGAGTGGGAGCGGCAGTAGCCGTAGCCGGCCCAAACGGCCAGCTCGGAGCGCTGGGCGGTGGGGCGGGAGCGGCCACATTCGACCGGCCTGGAGTCCACGACCCAGACCGGGTCGGTCCACAGGTCTGTGTCGCGGGCCAGGGCACGGATGGCGCGTTGGATCAGGGGCAGGGATGCGCGCAGGCGTTTGTTGTAGCCGGACTGGCCGGGCAGGTAGGGGAAGGCGCCGGGCAGGTGCACCGGCAGGAAGCGCAGCCAGCGGGTCTCGGAGCGGATGCCGAGCAGGGCTTGGGCGATGACCAGGGTGAGCAGTTCGGCGTCGGTGAGTTTGGGCGGGCGACCGATACGGGCAGGCGTGCCGGGAGCACCGAGCCAGTCATCGATCTTGACGTAGAGTGCGGTGAGAAGGGTGTTGAGGTCTGTTGTCACAAACCGATCTTCAACACCCTTTGTCATGGCCCGGTACTCCCGCAACTGCGCCGAGCCGCCAGGTAGGTGGTCTACGTGCCGGTAACGTGCGGGAACACTGCGGTCAGCTCCTCCTGCTTCGGCCCAGCGCTCTACGTGTGCAAGGTCGCGGCGGCGATGGCGGCGGGATCCCAGTAGAACGGTCGGCATTCGAGCATGCGCCCGTTCCGTACCCGAATCAGTTGGATGATCACCGTGTCGATCTCCTGACCAGTTGCACGAGCGCGGAACCGTACCCGGCTCCGTACCACCACCGTGTCCCTGTCGCCCCAGTGTTCCTGCTCCAGGAACTTCATGGATGCCCAGGTCTCGCTGAAAGCGGCCAGGAACCGCTCCAGCCCGTCACGTCCTCGCCACGTCCCCGTTCCCGTGAAAGGCAAGCCGGGAGCCTGATGCAAGACGACCTCAGGGTCCAGGTATGCGGCGACCTTGTCATAGCTCGCCTTGCCGAACCCGCCGGCGGCGACGTACGCGGCCTCGGCCCGGTAGAACTTCTCCATCACCGCCCAGGCGTCCTGCGATCGGTCCCCGGCAGGCGAGCCGTCAGTCTGCTTCTCGGTCACGTTCGCCGTACTCATGGCGCCAGCATCACAGACAGGTGAAGAACCGCGCTGGCGGTGATCGGACGCCTCAGTGGCGGGGGTGCGTGAGCCCGGACACCTCAACCCGCGCAATTACTGGTTCCCACATGTTACCGGCACATAGACCGCCTACTTCAGGCTCGGCACAGCTTGGAGAGCAGCCCGAAGAAGTTCGGACTTACTCGTCTAGCTGCCTGGACGGGCGTAGCCGATGATGTCCTGGCGGGTGGTGTATCGGCTGATACGGATGCGTACGCCGGTGCGGAGGGTTTCGATCATGCGGTTTGTGTCGAGGACCAGGTCGACGTGTCCGGGGTGGTTGGGGCTTCCGCCGGAGCCTTGGAAGGACACGAGGTCTCCTGGAGCTTGGTAGCCGGGTCCGATGTGGCGTAGGGCGTGCCATTGTTCAGCGGCGGTGCGCGGAAGGCGACTCCGGCTTGGTGCCAGGCGTAGCGGGTGAGGGCGGAGCAGTCGAAGCCGACCGTGTTCGCTCCTTGGTCGATGCCTCGGCTGGGGCCGTCGAGTCCGCCGCCTCCCCATGAGTAAGGGGTGCCGAGCCAGCGGGCAGCGGCTGCAAGGGCTGTTGCGCCGTGCCCTGTCCCGGTGATCCGTGGTGGCGCGCATGCGGGCCGTGTGAGCGCGGTGGCATCGGGTTTGGCAGTACGAAGAGGCACGGTTGCGCACAGGGCGTCGGAAGTCGGCACGCTGTTGTGCGGCAGCACGGTTGCGACGACGCCGACGATGATGATGGCGACCAGGACGAACACGCCGGTCACTGTCGTGGCGATGACCGCCATCAAACAGGCTCGCTGTGGGGGGTGATGGTGCCCCACGCGTCCCGTAGGGCGATCAGCGGACGGCGGGGGCCCGTTGATCCGGCTGGTAGCCATACGGGTCCGGCGGGGCCGTCAGGGGCCGTTGCGGGGGTGTGCACGGCGGTGGCCGTGGGGACGTCGCTGCTGGTCAGGAGCTTACGAAGGTTGGCTTCGCGGGCAGCGCTCGGGAGCCAGAACAGGACAGGGGTCGTGATGCCGGTGGCTTCGGCGAGGGCGGTGTAGCCGTCTAGCTTGGCCAGGACACGGGATAGGGCCTCGGTGCCGGTGTCGTGCTCGAGGAAGAAATCGATCGTGTCGGGCTGGCCGGCGGGGGAGGGTTCGGACCAGCGGCCGAAGGCGTCGGGGCGGGCGAGATCGCCCCAGAGGGCGGCGCAGCGACGTTCTGGCCACCATTCGGTGACCGCTGCCCCGTCGGCCCGGTGGCGGGCGGTGGCGTGCAGCTGGGCGAAGAACTCGTTGACGCCGACCTGGTGGTTCAGGCGGGACGAGAGCGCGATGGCGCTGGCGGAATCGGGGCGATAGCGGAGCTCGGCCGGGGTGATGCCGCGTTGGGCCGCAAGGTGGTGGGCTCCGGTGGTGCCGAGGATCCAGTGCCAAGGGCGGCTTCCGGTGGGCGCCCAGGGGCGGAAGCGGTCACGCCCGCCTACAACGCTGACCGGCAGGTCCGGCCCGGCGCCTGGGTCGCCGAGCTGACCGGCCTGCTGGACCTGACCGGCCGGCCCAAGGGCATGCGCGTCATCGCCCGCAAGGAGCGGCCGCACCCCGGCGCCCAGCTGCGCTTCACCGACGTCGACGGCTGCCGCGTCACCTGCTTCGTCACCGACGCCAAACAAGGGCAGCTCGCCGACCTGGAACTACGTCACCGCCGCCGGGCACGCGCCGAAGACCGCATCCGCTGCGCCAAGGACACCGGCCTGGCCAACCTGCCCCTGCACCACTTCGCCCGCAACCAGGTCTGGTGCGAACTCGTCGCCCTGGCCTGCGAATTGCTCACCTGGATGCAGATGCTCGCCCTGCCCGGCACCGCCGCCCGCGGCTACGAACCCAAACGCCTGCGCCTACGGCTGTTCGCGGTGGCCGGACGGCTGGTGCGCGGCGGCCGCCGGCTGCGCCTGCGCATCGCGGGGCGATGGCCCTGGGCCCGTGACATCCTCACCGCGCTGGACCGCCTGCAGGCCCTGCCCGCACCACCCTGACCAGCCACCCACCGCCCCTACGACCAGAAAGGGAACCCGCGGGCCCGTGGAACCCCGCCCACCCGGCGCGACAGCCGGGCCGATGCGCTGACCACCGCCCGGATTCAACCCTCAGCCGGACCGCTCAGCCGACCAATCCTCGGTCATGAAAGATCGAGGCTAGTAGTTTTTTATCTATAGT
>NZ_SMKP01000250.1:0-13093 GCF_004349015.1 Nonomuraea diastatica | reverse complement strand
CCACGCGATCGCGTGGCGCCGCCCCCGCCGTGTTCCCCTCCTGTGTTGCCTGCCTGTGTTCCCTACCAGGTCACCGGCAGCCGCTCCGGCCGGGCGAACGACGTGCCCGTACGCCACTCCAGCTCCTCTTCCCGCACCGCCAGCCGCAGATCTGGGAAGCGGGCGAGCACCGTCTCCAGCACGATCCGCAGCTCGATCCTGCTGAGCTGCGCGCCCAGGCAGTAGTGGATGCCGTGGCCGAAGGTGATGTGGTGGTTCTGCTCCCGCGCCGGGTCGTAGGCGTCGGGGTCGGCGAAGACCCCGGGGTCGCGGTTGGCGGCCGTCGTGGACGGCAACACCGCGTCGCCCGCCCTGATGAGGACGCCGCCCAGCTCGACGTCCTGGGTGGCGATGCGGAGCGCGCCCACCCCGCCGCCGGCCTGCGACAGCCGCAGAAGCTCCTCGCCCGCCTCCGGCAGCAGCTCGGGCTTGTCGCGCAACGTGCGCATCCACTCGGGATGGCGCAGCAGCCGCAGCATCACATGCGTCATCGCGGCGGTGGTGGCGTGGTAGCCGGCGCCGAGCAGCGTGAACGCGAACGCCACCAGCTCCTCCTCCGACAGCCGGTCGCCCTCGTCCCTGGCGTTGATCAGCACCATGAGCAGGTCGTCGGTCGGCCGGCCGCGCTTGGCGGCGATGAGCTCGGCCAGGTAGGCGTTGAGCCGGTCGCGGGCCTCGATGACCTCGTCGCGACGGCCGGCGTCGAAGCTGAGCATGAGGTCGGTCCACGTCCTGAACTGGTCCACCTCCTCGTACGGCACGCCGAGCATCTCGCAGATGACCATGATGGGCAGCGGCTGGGTGACGCCGGCCACGAGATCGGCGGGCGGGCCTGCCTTCTCCATGGCCGTCAACAGCCCCTGGGCGATGTCCTCCACGCGCGGGCGCAGCTGCTCCATCCGCCGCACGGAGAACGCGTACGACACCAGGCGGCGCAGCCTGCTGTGCTCCGGCGGATCCATCACGATGATGGACTTGGCGCCCCGGGCGATCGGGAACACCTTGGGCGCGCCGGGCGCGGTGATCGCCTCCCGGCTGAAGCGCGGGTCGGCGAGCACGGTGCGCACGTCCTCGTACCGCGTCGCCAGCCAGGCCGGGTCGCCGGACGGGAGGGTGATGCGGGTGGGGGCGCCGTCCTCGCGCATCCGCACGTACTCTTCGGGCGGCTCCAGCGGGTCGGCGGCGGTGAACGGGAAGCTCGGGGGTGGTGCTTCTGTCGTCATGGTGTCTCCTTCGCGGCGAGGCTCACCGGTTCACCGTCTCGGTCCGGTCATCGTCCGGTTCGGGGCGGTCGTCCCAGATGTGGGGCTGGTAGAAGATCAAGGGCGGATGCTCCGCCCAGGCGCGCGCGTAGGCGCGCAACCATTCACCTAGCGGCAACCTCATGGTGCCGACCGTGACCGCGCCATCTGTGGTCTCGCTGGAGCCCGGCTGGAGCGCGAGCCGCGCGGCCCGTCGAGCCGCCGTCCAACGTCCGTCAAGCGCGTCGTACGACATTGCTCGCCACAGACAGCTCTCCGTGAGACAAGGGGCGAAGATGCGGGAGATCACTATCGACACGCTGGTACGGCTGCTCCGCGAGAGCGCCGGCGAGGACGAGTCGGTCCAGCTCGACGGCGACATCCTCGACACGACCTTCGAAGCCCTCGGCTACGACTCGCTGGCCCTGTTCAACACGGTCAGCGCCATCGAGCGGGAGTACGCGCTCGAGATCTCGGAGGAGGAGGTCGGCGGCGCCAAGACGCCCGCGGACCTGCTCAAGACGGTCAACCAGGCCCTGGCGGGCACGTCCTGAGGAGCACCTATGTGCGGAATCGCCGGCTGGGTGGACTTCTCGCGTGACCTGACCCGCCACACGGCGACGGCCAGGGCGATGACGGCCACGATGAGCCGCAGAGGCCCCGACGACGAGGGCCTGTGGCAGGACCGCCACGCCCTGCTCGGGCACCGCCGCCTGTCGGTCATCGACCTGGCAGGCGGCCACCAGCCCATGTCGGCCGAGGAGGACGGCAGGACCCTGGCGGCGGTGACGTTCTGCGGGGAGATCTACAACTACCGGGAGCTGCGCGCCGAGCTGGCTTCGTACGGCCACCGGTTCCGCACGAGCAGCGACACCGAGGTGGTGCTCCAGGCCTACCTGCGGTGGGGCGCCGGCTTCGCGCAGCGGCTGAACGGCATGTTCGCCCTGGCCGTGTGGGACGTTCGCACGCAGGAGCTGGTGCTGCTGCGCGACCGGCTGGGCGTCAAACCCCTCTATTACCATCCGACCCGCTCCGGGCTGCTGTTCGGCTCGGAGCCCAAGGCCGTGCTCGCCCACCCCGAGGTGCCGCGGCGCGTCGGGCTCGACGGCCTTCGCGAGGTCTTCGACATGGTCAAGACGCCCGAGCGGGCGGTCCTGTCCGGCATGTACGAAGTCCGCCCCGGCCACCTGGTGCGCCTGCGCAGGAGCGGCCTGACCAAGCACCGCTACTGGTCGATCGAGGCCCGAGAGCACACCGACGACCTGGACACCACGGTCGCCACGGTGCGCGGGCTGCTGGAGGACATCGTCGGCCGGCAGCTCCAGGCGGACGTGCCCGTCTGCACGCTGCTGTCGGGCGGCCTCGACTCGTCCGCGCTGACGGCGCTGGCCGCCGACCGGCTGGCGGCGTCGGGGAAAGGCCCCGTGCGGTCGTTCTCGGTCGCCTTCTCCGGCGCCGAGGACACGTTCCAGGCGGACGCGGTACGCGGCGCGCCCGACGCCCCGTTCGCCCGCGCGCTGGCGGCGCACGTCGGAGCCGAGCACAGCGAGGTGCGGCTGAACAGCGACGAGCTGGTGGCCGAGTCGGTGCGCGCGGCGGTGCTGCGGGCCAACGACCAGCCGCCCGCGTTCTGGGGCGACATGTGGCCGTCGTTGTACCTGCTCTGCCGCGCGGTGCGCGAGCGCTCCACGGTCGCGCTGTCAGGCGAGGGCGCCGACGAGCTGTTCGGCGGCTACCGCTGGTTCTCCAACCCCGCGGCCGTGCACGCCGACACCTTCCCCTGGCTCACGCCGGGCTCGGCGCGGTATTTCGGCGGGCTGTCGCTGCTGGCCGAGGAGCTGAAGGAGAAGCTCGACATCCAGCAGCACCGGCTGGCCCGCTATCACGAGGCGCTGGCCGAGGTGCCCGTGCTGCCGGGCGAGGACCGGCTGGAACGGCGCATGCGCGAGGTGACCTACCTCAACCTCACCCGGTTCCTGCAGACGCTGCTGGACCGCAAGGACCGCATGAGCATGGCCAACGGCCTGGAGGTGCGGGTGCCCTTCCTGGACCACCGCCTGGTCGAGTACGTCTTCAACGTCCCGTGGGAGATGAGGACGTTCGACGGCAGGGAGAAGAGCCTGCTGCGGGCGGCCGTCGGCGACCTGCTGCCGGAGGTCGTGCGAGACCGGGTGAAGACGCCGTACCCGGCGACGCAGGACCCCGCGTACGAGCAGGCCCTGCGTGACGAGCTCGGCGAGCTGACCGCCGGCGGCGAGCGTCCGGTGGCCGGGCTGCTCGACCCGGACCGCGTCAAGCAGGCGGTCCGGCGCCCGGCCGGCCACGTCAGCCGGCCCTACGACCGGGGCAGCCTGGAGATGGCGCTCTGGCTGACCAGGTGGTTCACCGAATATGACGTCACCCTCGACTACTGAGAGGCGCACATGCCCGAGCCGAGTCGCCCGGTGGTGCTGCTGTTCCCCGGCCAGGGGGCGCAGCACCCCGGCATGGCGGTGGAACTGTACGGCGCCGAGCCGGAGTTCACCGCGGCCATGGACGAGTTCTTCGCTCTCATGGGGGAGGAGGGGGGCCGGTTGCGCGCCGACTGGCTCGGCGACGACCCCCAGGTGCCCCTCGACGACGCCTCGCGTGCCCAGCCGCTGCTGTTCGCCATCGGGTACGCCCTCGGCACGGCGCTGCTGGCCCGCGGGGTGAGGCCGGCCGCGCTGCTCGGCCACAGCGTCGGGGAGCTGGCGGCGGCCTGCCTGGCCGGGGTGTTCGACCTGGCAGGCGCGGCGCGGCTGATGGCGGCGCGCAGCCGGGCGATGGCGACGACCGGCGCCGGCGGCATGCTCGCCGCCGGGGTGGCCGCCGACGACCTGGAGCCCCGTATCGGCGCACCGTACCGGGCGGCGGGCGTGGCCGTGGCGGCGATCAACGGGCCCCGTAACACCGTCGTGGCCGGGCCGGAGCCGTGGTTGTCGGAGCTGGCGGGCGAGCTGGCGGCCGGGGGCGTGACGACGCGGCGGGTGCCGTCGCGCCAGGCGTTCCACTGCCCGGCGGTCCTGGGCGCGGCGGAGCTGTTCGCCGCGGGGTTCGCCGGGGTGCCGCTGGCGCCGCCGAGGGTGCCGATCAGGTCCACCGCGACAGGCCTGCCCGTGACCCGGGCCCAGGCGCTCTCCCCCGGCTTCTGGGCCGGGCAGCTCGCCCGGCCCGTGCTGTTCTGGGCGGCGCTGGACGGGCTGCTGGCCGACGGCGACTACACGCTGGTGGAGGCCGGTCCTGGGCGGAGCCTGTCGATGCCGGCGCGCCGGCACGCGGCTGTGCGGTCGGGCCGCAGCACGGTGCTCGCGCCGCTGCCCGCGCCCGGCAACGGCGTCGCCGACGGCACGCTCGCCGGGTGGAAGGCGGCGATGGAGGAGATGGACGTACTGGTGGGCGAAGGAGTGTGATGACCGATGCTGATCTCCCCTCTGGCCGTGGCGGTGCTGGTGGGCAGCGGGATGGTGGCGGGGGTGTTGTTCGCCGTGGCGCTGAGTGTCGTGCCGGCGCTGATGGCGATGCCCGCCGACCGCTACCTCTACACCACGGGCCTTCTCGGGCGTCACTGGGACCCGGTCATGCCGATCCTGGTGCTGGGCACGGCGGCCGGTGACCTGGCCCTGGCGCTGCTGCCTGGGCCGCCCGTCGCCCGGGCGCTGTTCGGCGTCACGTTCGTGCTGATGCTGGGGGTGGCGGGCGTCTCGCACCTCTGCAACGTGCCGATCAACCGGGTGCTGAAGCAGATGGACCCGGAGGCCGTCCCGGCCGACTGGGCCGATCCGCGGCCGCGCTGGCGCGCCTGGCACCTCCTGCGGACCACGCTGGCCGTGGCCGCTCTGACGGCCAACAGCCTGGGCGTCGCGCTCACCTGAACACGGTTCCCCGGGCCGGCCCCCATCGGGCCCTACCCGGACGAGTCCGGCACTGATCGGATCCGTCGCCGGCGCCTCACCAGACCGGCCCGGCTCGCGCGGTATACCGCGCGAGCCGGGCCGGTGGCGTTCTCCGGTGTGAGAGGTCAGACGGGCTCGACGGTCTCGGCGAGGGCCGTGGTGTGCTTGCCGTCCCTGAAGAGCGGGTGGGCGAGCAGACCCGCGAGGAACCCGGTCGTGGTGCTGATGCCGGCGCCGGTGACGGCGCACTCCGACAACGCCCGCTCCATGCGGGCGATGGCCTGATCGCGGTCCGGCGCCCACACGCTGACCTTGGCCAGCAGCGGGTCATAGAAGGGCGAGACGCGCATGCCCGGCCGGACGTGGTCGTCCACACGGGTGAACGGCCCGCCCGGCAGCACCAGCGAGTCCACCGTGCCCGGCGTGGGCAGGAAGCCCCGCGCCGGGTCCTCGGCGTTGATGCGGCACTCGATGGCCGCGCCGCTGAGCCGCACGTCGTCCTGGGTGATGCCGGGCGCGCCTGTCGCGGCCACATGGAGCTGCTCGCGGACCAGGTCGACGCCCGTGACCAGTTCCGTGACCGGGTGCTCGACCTGGATACGGCAGTTGACCTCGATGCAGTGGAACTCGCCCGCGTCGTCGAGCAGGAACTCGAACGTCCCCGCCCCGACGTATCCGACGGCGCGGGCCGCCTCGACGGTCCGCTCGCACAGCCCGGCCGCCACGTCCTCGGGCAGGCCGGGCACCGGAGTCTCCTCGATGAGCTTCTGCCGCCGCCGCTGCACCGAGCAGTCGCGCGCGCCCAGGTGCAGGACCTGCCCCTTCGTCCCGGCCAGCACCTGCACCTCGACGTGACGGGCCGACTCGACGTACCGCTCCAGGTAGACCCGCTCGTCGCCGAAGACGGCCCGGGCGGCGTTGCGGGCCTGCGCGTACGCCTCGGGCAGCTCGGGCGGGCGCAGGGCGATGGCCATGCCCCGGCCGCCCCCGCCCGAAAGGGCCTTGACGATGATCGGGAAGCCGATGCCGGCCGCCGCCTCGACGGCCTCCCCCACGCTCGACAGGGGACGGTGCGAGCCCGGCAGGACCGGCAGTCCCGCGGCCGACAACACGCGCAGCGCCTCGGCCTTGTCGCCCAGCATGGCCAGCACCTCCGGCGGCGACCCGATGAACGTCAGCCCCTCCGCCCGGCACATCTCGGCGAAGTCGGCGTCCTCCGACACGAAGCCGTAGCCGGGGTGGATGGCCTCCGCGCCGGTCTGGAGGGCGGCCTGGAGGACGGCGGGCGCGTACAGGTAGCTCCGCTTGGCCGGGGGCGGGCCGATCCGCACGGCCTCGTCGGCCAGGTGGACGACCGGGGAGTCCTCGTCCGCCGACGAGTAGACGGCGACGGTGCGGATGCCCATCTCCTTGCAGGTGCGGGCCACCCGCAGGGCGATCTCCCCTCGGTTGGCGATCAGAACCGTGCCGAACATCAGCTCTCCTCCAGGGCGAAGAGCGCCTGGCCGTACTCGACGGCGGCGGCGTCCTCGGCGAGGGCCCGGGTGATCCGGCCGGCGGTGGTCGCGTGAATGGGGTTCATCATCTTCATCGCCTCCAGGATCGCGACCTGCTGGCCCGCGGTGACCAGGTCGCCCTCCTTGACGAAGGGCTCGGCTCCGGGCTCGGGGCAACGGTAGAAGGTGCCGACCATGGGCGACGGGATGACCGTCCCCACCGTGGCGGCGACGCCCTGGGAGGCGCTCGCGGTCCCGTGCGCGGCCGCCGTGACGGTGACGGCGGTCCGCGCCGCGCCCTGGACCACGGCGCCGTCTGCCGCACGCCCGTTGACGGCCGTGCCGCCGGCCGTGGAAAGGTGCCGGTCTACAGGCAGGTCCTGGTCGGCGGGGGCGGCCCATTCGGCTTCCAGGCTCACCTCGCCCACCGTCACCTTCAGGCGGCGGATCGGTCCGCCGATGGCGTCGATGAACCCCGCGGCATGCCGCTGGACGGTCTCGATCAGCTCTCCGTGGTCGGCCATCACGTCTCCTCGGATGAAGGGGCGCCGAAACTGCGGAAGCGCCGCCGCCGCGCCTCGACCAGCTCGGCGACCGGCAGCGGGGTCAGCTCCTCGAACGCCTGCCGTACGGCAGCCTGGATCCGCTCGGCCGTACGGGAGGCGGCAACGTGCGCCCCCTCGTCCGGCTCGGGGATGACCGCGTCGACGACGCGCTGCCGGAGCAGCTCGCGGGCGTCCAGGCCGAGCGCCGCGGCGGCCTGCGGGGCTGCCTCGGCGGTCTTCCAGAGGATCGCGGCGCACCCTTCCGGGCTGATCACGGAGTAGACGGCGTTGGACAGGGCGAGCACGCGGTCGGCCACGGCCAGAGCCAGCGCGCCGCCACTGCCTCCCTCGCCGGTGATGACCGCGACGACGGGCACGGGCAGTCCGGACATCAGGCGCTGGTTCTCGGAGATGGCCCACGCCTGGCCCTGTTCCTCGGCCTCGATGCCGGGGTAGGCGCCAGGGGTGTCCACGAGCGTGAGCACCGGCAGGCCGAGCTTGGCGGCCAGCCGCATGAGCCGGGCCGCCTTGCGGTATCCGGCGGGGCTCGGCATGCCGAAGTTGCGCTTCACGCGCTCCTGGGTGTCGTGTCCCTTCTGGTGGCCGATGAGCATCACGCCCCTGCCGCGCAGGCGTCCGATACCACCCACGATGGCCGGGCAGTCCGTGCCCGTGCGGTCGCCGCGTAGCTCGGTGAAGTCCTCCAGCAGCAGCCCGGCGTAGTCGAGGGTGGTCGGGCGGGCCGGTTCCCTGGCCAGCCGCACCACGTCCCATGAGGTGCGGCGCGGCAAGGCCGACGGGTCCCGTACGAGCCCGTCCGCTTCGGGCCGCGCCGGGGCACCAGCCGAGACACCCGTAGGGGCGCTCGAAGGGGCACCTGCCGGGCCGCCCGTGAGGCCGCCCGCGGAGCCGCCCGTGGCGTCCGGGCGCGCGGCCGCCAGGAGGCGGGCCAGGGCGCGGCGCAGCGCCGGCCTGGGCACCACCGCGTCGATCAGCCCGCGCTTCAGCAGGAACTCCGCCGTCTGGAACCCTTCCGGCAGTCGCTGCCGGATGGTCTGCTCGATGACGCGCGGCCCGGCGAACCCCAGATGCGCCCCGGGCTCGGCGACCAGCACGTCGGGCAGCGTCGCGAAAGAGGCCGCCACGCCGCCGTACGTCGGGTCGGTGACGAGGGCGACGGTGAGGATCCCCGCCTCGTCCAGCCGGGCCAGCGCCTGGCTGCACTTGGCCATCTGCATGAGCGACAGCGCGCCCTCCTGCATCCGCGCGCCGCCCGAGGCCGTCACGATCAGCAACGGCACACGTTCGGCCAGCGCCTTCTCGGCCGCGACCGTCACCAGCTCGCCGACCCCGGAGCCGAGCGAGCCGCCGACGAACGCGAAATCGAGGCAGGCCACCACGACCGGGTGGGATTCGATGGTGCCGGTGGCGCACAGGGCGGCCTCGCGCAGCCCGGTGGCGGCCCGCGCGGCAGCCAGCCGCTCGGCGTAGGGCCGGGTGTCGGCGAAGCCGAGGGGATCGTCGGCCGGCAGGGCGGTATCGACCGGCTTCTCCGAGCCGGGATCCAGCAGGCAGTCGAGCCGCTCGCGGGCGGTGAGCCTGGCATGGTGCCCGCACCCGGGACAGACCCGCAGAGCGCGCTCGTACTTGGGGCGGAAGACCAGGTCGGAGCAGCCGGGACAGATCAGCCACGTGGCCTCGAGCGTGACGGTCATGACGCGCTCCCGTACAGCCTGGCCTCGCTGTGATCGCCGAGCACCAGGCACGTGGGCCGGCCGAAGTCACCGTTCACCCTGGCCTGCCGGCCGATGAGGGAGTCGCGCAGGCTGCCGCGCACGGTGCTGCCTTCGCACACGACCGAGTTCTCGATGGTGGCGCCGACGATGTCGCAGTCGGTGCCGATGCTGGTGTACGGCCCGATCCGGCTGTCGCGCACCACCGCCGAGAACCCGATCACCGCAGGCCCGGTGATGCGGGAGCCGCTGACCTCCGCGCCGTCCTCGATGACGACCGGACCGCGGATCTCGCAGGACGCGTCCACCTGCCCCCGGATCGACCGCTCGGCGGTGTCCAGCACCGCCCGGTTGCATTCCAGCAGGTCCTCGACCCGGCCGGTGTCCTTCCAGTAGCCGCCGTGCAGGTGCGCCTCCACCCGCCAGCCGTTGCGCATCAGCCACTCGATGGCGTGGGTGATCTCGCGTTCGTTACGCCAGCTCGGCTTGACGCTGTGCACGGCCTGGTGGATGGCCGGGGTGAAGACGTACGCGCCGACGAGGGCCAGGTCGCTGCGCGGGTCGGCGGGTTTCTCCTCCAGCCCGGTGACGACGCCGTCGGGACCGACCTGCGCCACCCCGTACTCGGAGGGGTTGGCGACCTTGCCGGTCATCACCATGGCGTCCGGCCGGGAGTGCCAGAACGCGTCGAGCAGCGGGCCGAGCCCGTCGATGATGACGTTGTCTCCGAGGTAGAGCAGGAAGTCGGCGTTGCCGAGGTAGTCCTGGGACAACATGACGCAGTGCGCCAGTCCCAGGGGGGCGTGCTGGTGCAGATAGGTGATGTCGAGCCCCAGCGTGCCGCCGTTGCCGAGCGCGTCGCGGATGGCCGGGCCGTGGTCGCCCACGACCACGCCGACGTCGGTGATGCCGACGTCTCTGATGGCTTCCAGGCCGTACAAGAGCACCGGCTTGTTGGCCACCGGCACCAGTTGCTTGGGGACAGTGTGGGTGAGGGGCCGCAGCCTAGTTCCCCGCCCACCCGCAAGGACGAGAGCCTTCATGGATATTCCTGCCTGACGAGGCCATGGACAAGCGCAGGCTGTCCGGCCCCGCTGGAGGAGCGATGGAGTCGCACTCGTCCAGCGGGTCGAGCCCGGCTTGAGGGGCGTCAGAGCAGGTCGGAGTCGTCACTTGAGCCGTCGTAGTGGCCGAGCTCCTGCTCGACCTGTTCGTAGGCGAAGAACCGGACCAGTTCGTGGAGGGTGTAGACGATGTCGTCGGCGTTGTGCATGAGCACCCGCAGGAAGTGGTTCTCCACGAGCTGCAGCAGCAGCTTGTCCACGGTGTCGGAGTCCCACTCCAGCAGCTTGGCGACGCCGTTCGCGGTGAACACCGGCCCCGGCAGGAGGCTGAGCAGGCGCAGGAAACGCCGTTCCTCCTCGCCGAGCTGCCGGTAGCTCTCCAGCAGGCGGTCGCGTACGTTGAGGTCGGCGAAGGCCAGCTCGTCCAGCCGCCTGCTGGCGCCGATCAGGCGTTCGGCCAGCTTCTTGAGCGGCCAGCCGGTGGACGACAGGCGGGCGCCCGCCGCTCTGATCGCCAGCGGCAGGCGGCCGCAGAGCTGGGCGATCACCTCGGCGGCCTGGCGCTCGCCGTCCGCGAGCGTCCTGCCGATGATGTTCTGCAGGAGCTCGACGCAGTCAGCCGGGGTGAGCAGGTCCAGCCGCACGTGCACCGCGCCGACCAGCCCGTTGAGACCGGCACGGCCCGTGATGATGGTGCCGCTGGGCGGGCAGCCCGGCAGCAGCGGCTGGATCTGCGCGGCCGTGGCCGCGTCGTCGAGCACGATGAGCACTTTCCGCGGGGCCACCCAGGTGCGGAACGCGGCGACGCGTTCCTCCAGCCCGGCCGGGATGCGGTCGTCGGTCATGCCGGCGGCACTGAGGAAGCCGGCCAGGACGTCGGCGGGGTCGGCCGGGTCGCCCGTGCTGCCGCGCAACCGGGCGAAGAGCTGGCCGTCGGGGAAGGTCTGGCGCAGCAGGTGCGCGGCGTGCACGGCCAGCACCGTCTTGCCCACGCCCGTCATGCCGCTGAGGGACACGACCGGGGCGAGCTCGTTGCGCGGCGAGGCGAGCCCGTCGAGGATCGCCTGCAGGCTGTCCACCCGGGTGGTGAAGTCGAGAACGTCGGGCGGGAGCTGCGCGGGGGACGGTGCGGGCTCCTCCTCGGCCCGGTCGGGAGCGATCGTGACCTGCCCCTCGGAAGCGGGCACCTCCAGAGAGCTGGCCGAGGAGAGCACCGCCTGGTGCATGGCCTGCGCGCGGCTCGACGGCTCCACGCCGAGCTCCTCCACCAGGAGCGTGCGCAGCCTCTGGTAGACGTCGAGCGCCTCGGGACGGCGGCCCGAGCGGTGCAGGGCCAGCATGAGCTGGATGTGGAAGACCTCCTGCAGCGGATGGTCGTTGACCAGGGTCTTCAGCTCGCTGACGGCCTTGCGGTGCCGCCCGAGCCGCAGGTCGACGTCGATCCGCAGCTCCAGTGCGCGCAGGCGGCCCTCTTCCAGAGCCGTCCCGTACGCCGACAGCAGGCTGCCGCCGGTGACATCGGCCAGTGCGGGTCCTCGCCACAGCGCGAGCGCCTGGCTGAGCAGATCGGCCGCCCTGCCCGGGTCGCCGTCCGCGAGTGCCGCATTACCCTCCGATGTCAGTCTGTCGAAATGGTAGGAGTCAACGCATTCCTGAGGCACGGCGAGCATGTAGCCGTGTGGCCTCGTCCGTAATACGGTAGACCTCTCTCCGTAACCTTCGGACAAGATGTTTCGCAGCTTGTAGATGTACGTTTGCAGAGTCGACAACGCGCTCACGGGCGGGCTGTCCGGCCAAAGTTCGTCGACCAACTCCGACGTTAATACGAGAGATTGGTTGCGCAGCAGAAGCAGCGCCAACACTTCTCTGACTTTCGGCGGCGTCGGAGTCAGCTCCACACCTTGACGATCAAGCACCGCCAGCGGGCCCAACACAAGGAAATCCATCGCCTTCCCACGTTCTGATGGGGAGACGCGCCACCACAGCTCCCGGGACAGAGTGTCACAAAGAGTGATGCCCCGAGCGCGGCAGTGCTGCGTCTGCCCTGTTGCGCTTACCACTCGTTCATTTCACTCAGCCCGACCTCCTCCGATCAAGCCCCAGTCGAACGCCCGCCATGGTCGAAGTAGCCCATAGAGTGACGCTGGTGTTCTGATATAAGCACGATCTCCATGCGTAGAAAACCGTCAAAATGCCGCTCCGCGATGGAGAATATTTATAGGCGCCCTCCAGCGATCCTCCAGTGATCATGGCCAGAATCGCGCGATAAGACGGCCTAATGGAGATCGCATGACGGCGAAATCACGTATCGCCCTAGTCACGGGCGCCAATCGCGGCATCGGCCGGGCGGTGAGCGAGCGGTTGCACGCGCTCGGGCACCGGGTGGTGGTGGCGGCCAGAGACGCGGCGGAGGCCGGGCGCGCCGCGGCGGAGCTGGGCCCCGGCGCGCGTGCGGCCGCGCTCGACGTGACCGACGAGGAGGCGCCGGAGCGGGTCCGGGATCTGGTCGGGCCCGTGGACATCGTGGTGAACAACGCCGGGATCCAGCTCGACTGGGGGCACCCGCCGCTGGGGGTGCCGACGCAACTGGTCAGGCGGCAGTTCGAGGTGAACGTCCTGGGCGCCTGGCGGATGTGCCAGGTGTTCCTGCCCGGCATGGTGGAGCGAGGCTGGGGCCGGGTGGTGATGATCTCCAGCGGCACGGGGGCGTTCAGCAACGGGCTCTCGGCGCGCACGCCGGGCTACTCGGTGTCGAAGACCGCGCTCAACGCGCTGACCGTGCTCATGGCCACCGAGACGAGGGGCACGGGGGTGCTGGTCAACGCGGTCAACCCCGGCCAGGTGCGTACGCGGATGCGCCCGCAGGCCGAGCGGCTGCCGGAGCAGGCCGCGGAGGACATCGTGTGGGCGGCCACCCTCCCGGACGACGGCCCCACGGGAGCCTTCCTGCGCGGCAGGAAACAGGTGCCCTGGTAGCCGGGCGGGCCGTAGCGCTCGGTCCGCCACACCTGGGCGAGCACGGTCAGCGTGGTGCCGAGCACCAGGGCGACGGGCATAGCGC
>NZ_SMKP01000249.1:0-13140 GCF_004349015.1 Nonomuraea diastatica | reverse complement strand
GCCTGGGGGAGGTACGCGCGGGCGTGGAGACGGGTGAAGATGGGGTGGATTGCCGGGGACGGCCCGCGGCATTCCCACCGAGCCGGGTTACGCTTCCCGGCATGACCGAGCTCCTGGTTGATCGCCACGACGACGGAGTCGTCCTCATCACCCTCAACCGCCCCGACATGCGCAACGCGATGACCGACGCCATGACCGCCCAATGGCATGCGACGATGTCGTCGCTGGCCAAGGACCGCGACGCCCGCTGCGTCGTGATCACCGGGGCGGGCACCGCGTTCTCCTCCGGCGGCGACCTGTCATGGATCGGTGATCGCGGCGCGGAGGCCGTGCCGTTGTTGCGCGACCGCATGCTCGACTTCTACCGCACTTGGCTCATGGTCACCGAGCTCGAGGTCCCCACGATCGCCGCCGTCAACGGCCCCGCCGTCGGCGCGGGTCTGTGCGTGGCGCTGGCCTGTGACCTCGTGTACGCCGCCGCCGACGCCAAACTGCTGGCCCCGTTCACGTCGCTCGGCCTGCATCCCGGTATGGCGGCGACGTATTTGCTTCCCAGGAGGGCGGGCACCGGCCTGGCGAGGGAGATGCTCCTGGCCGGCCGTACGGTGACAGGTGCGGAAGCGGCGGTTAAAGGACTAGTAAATGAATCTTTCCCGAAAGATGACCTTATGTCGGAAGTACGGTCCATCGCCGGGAAGATCGCGAAGAACGCACCCATAGCCACAAGACTCACGAAAGTAGCCCTGAACCAAGACCATCAGGACCTGGAAGCCGCGCTGAGGTGGGAATCCCTGGCACAGCCGGTGACCATGGCTTCGTCCGACATGATCGAGGGGCTGGCCGCGCATCGGGAAAGGCGCGTGCCCAAATTCACCGGCTCTTAATCATCTGACCAGCAGAAACAACGTCCGCCCTCTGTGGAATTTCGTCAGTCTCGGCTACCGTGCATATGTGCCCCCCGAGACAGTCGAGGTTCGTCGCAGTTCTCGTCGCAGGCGTACGGTCTCCGCCTACCGCGACGGTGACAAGACGATCGTGCTCCTGCCCGCCTGGCTGAGCGGCGAAGACGCGGATGAATGGGTGAGCCGGATGCTGGATCGGCTGGCCGCGAAAGAGCGCCGGCGACGGCCGACCGACGAGGCTCTGCTCGAGCGGGCCAAGGAGCTGTCGGCCAAATATCTCGACGGCAAGCCCGACCCCGTGAGCGTGCGCTGGGTCGACAACCAGCAGCACCGGTGGGGCTCATGCACCCCGGAGAACGGCACGATCAGGATCTCGACCCGGCTCAAGGGCCTGCCGGAATGGGTCATCAACTACGTGATCATCCACGAGTTGGTGCACCTCCTGGTGCCCAGCCACGGCCCCAAGTTCTGGGCGCTGGTAGAACAGTATCCGAAGGCGGAGCGGGCGCGCGGGTTCCTTGAGGGATTCTCCGCCGCGGCCCACACGGCACCGGAGGAGTGTTGACGCGCATAGCCGCGGTCCTGGCACGACGGCGCATGTCGCAGGCGGCGCCCTCAGGTGTCGACCCGGCGATGTTCCTCGAGGCGGTGGCGGAAGACACCTACGAGATGGTCGCCGGGCTGGAGCTCGTCACCCCGGTCCTGATCACCAGCGTGCCCGAGCTCGACGCAATCGTCTGGCCGGGCACCCGGGTCATCCTGGTCGACGAGGACGAGCCGCTGAAGAGCATCCTCGCCCGCCTGGACGCCGACCAGACCGCCGTGATCGCCGCGGACGCCCCTGATCTTCCTCCGCTGCTGGTCGGAAAGTTGTTCAGGGAGCTGGGCAGGGCCGAGATCACGATCTGCCCCGCGGAGCGCGGCGGAGCCGTGGCGCTGGCCTGCGCGCTTCCCGCACCCGGCTGGGCCGATCCCGACCTCGACGACGCCGACGTGGTGGCCACGTTGCGCGCCCAGGCTCCAGGGCCGCGCAGGGTCGCCACCACCCCCGGCTGGCACCGCCTGCGCACCCGCGACGACGTCGAACGCCTCGACCCCGGTCTCGAAGGCTGGGACAACACGCGAGCCCTGATCGCCGCGCGCTGACTCAGGGCACGGCGAGCTCGGCCAGCAGGGCACGATGGTCGGTGCCCGGCACGTCGTGCACGCTGACCTCTTTGACCCCGACCCGCTGGTCGACCAGCACGTGATCGATGGTGATGATCGGCGGCACCCGCTTGTTGGCCGGCCATGTGGGGATCAGCCCGGCCCCCACCTGGTCGGCCGCGTCTTTGTAGCCACGAGCCAGCAACGAACGCATGGGCGCGTGGTCGAGCGAGGCGTTGAAGTCGCCCGCCAGGATCCGCACCCGCTCGCGTGAGGCGGAGGGGAACGCCTCCAACGCCTCGTTCCAGTCGGCGTAATTACGGCCGAGCGGCGGATAGGGATGCGCGTCGACGAACTCGATCGGCGGCCCGCCGGGCAGCGAGACCAGCGCGGACGGCATGCGGTGCCCGATCTGCGGCATCACGTCGGGCAGCTCCTGCATCGGGTGCTTCGAGTAGAGCCCGCTCCCCCCGGCGCTCCACTCGGCTTCCAGCACCCGGTGCGGCATGATCTCCTTGAGCCCGGCCGCGTCCAGGTCGGAGACGGCCCCCGGAGTCAGCTCCTGGGTGCTCAGCACGTCGGGGCCGAACTCGCGTACGAGCCGCATGATCGTCTCCACGTCGGCCCTGCCGAACAACATGTTGATCGTCATGACCTTGAGCGGCCGGCCCGCCGTGGCGTCCGCGGTGCCCAGCGCCCTGGGCAGCACGCTGAAGCCGAGCGCGGTCGTGGCGAGCAGCGCGACGGCGGTCGCGGCTCGCTTGCGCCCGATCGCGGCGATCAGCAGCGGGATCAGCGAGCCCGCCGCCGCGTACGGGGTCGCGGTCATGAGCTGTGTGGGCAGTGACCCGCGCTCCAGCCCGGCCACCCTGGCGACGGCCCAGGCGGCGAACGGGGTCACGGCCAGCCAGGTGAACGCCGTCGCCGGAAATTTACGTTGCTTGCGTTCCGGCACCACGATCGTGCCGCCGACGGCGGAAGTCTCCACACAAGCCCCCTTTGGAACGACCCAAGAGGACTCTAGCCAAGTGCTCGCGAGCCGAGCGCGTCCCGTCCGCGCGCGGCCAGCCGCCGCGTCGCCTCGTCGGACAACTCGGGGATCTCGTCGACAGGGAACCAACGCAGGTCGAGTGACTCCTCGCTGATCACGGCCTCAGCCTCCTCGGGGGCCACAGCCGCGTATTCGACGTCGAGATGCCAGCTGTGCGGCGGATGGCACCACACGACGTGCTTGTCGACGGCGAGCGGCCCAGGAAGCAACTCGAGCCCGGAGATCCCCGACTCCTCCCATGCCTCCCGCAGCGCCGCGTCGGCGAGCGACATGTCGGAGATCTCACAGTGGCCGCCCATCGGCAACCACATCTTGGCCTTCGGATGCAGGGTGAGCAGCACCTGGGAGCCGTCGTGCGACAGCACGGCCGTCGTCGCCGTCAGATGCCCCGGCACGCAGGCGCGCATCATGGCGTCGTCGTGAGTGCGAAGGTGCTCGAGGAACTCCGTGCGCAGCGCCTCTTCCTCGGTCGTGGGTGCCGTCCAGCCGGACAGCACCGCCACGGCGTCGCGGTGCAGGCTCAACTCTTGTCGCCCTCGCCCTCGCCCTCGCCGTCCGGCTTGGCCTCCAGCTGGGAGATGTCCCAGGCCTGCTCACCGCGTACGAACGCTTCGGGGTCGTCGAGGTCGTCGGCCGTCGGCATCAGGTCGGGGTGCGACCACAGCCCGTCGCGCCCGTCGACCCCCCGCTCGCTCTCCAGCGCGCGCCACAGCGCGGCCGCCTCGCGCAAGCGCCTGGGCCGCAACTCCAGCCCCACCAGGGTGCCGAACGTGAGCTCGGCGGGACCGCCGGTGGCGCGCCGCCTGCGCACGGTCTCCGCCAGGGCCACGGCGGAGGGCAGCTTGCCCTGGGCGGCCTGGTCGACCACGGTGGCCACCCAGCCCTCGACCAGGGCGAGCATGGTCTCCAGCCGCGCCAGCGCGGCCTTCTGCCGCTCGGTCTCCTCGGGCTTGAGCAGGTTGCCCCCGCTGAGCGCCTCCTGGATGGCCTCGGGGTTGTTGATGTCGAGACCGCGGATCTGCTCTTCGAGGGCAGACGTGTCGACGGTGATGCCCCTGGCGTATTCCTCGACGGCGCCGAGCAGGTGCGAGCGCAGCCACGGAACATGCTGGAACAGCCGGTGGTGCGCGGCCTCACGCAGCGCCAGGTAAAGCCTGATCTCGTCGGACGGCACTTCGAGGCCCTCGCTGAACGACGCGATGCCGCCGGGCAGCAGCGCGGCCGTGTCGGACAGGGGCAGCCCGATGTCGGTGGTGCCGACCACCTCGCGGGCCAGCGAGCCGATCGCCTGCCCGATCTGCTGGCCGACCATCATGCCGCCCATTTGCTTGAGCATGCCCATCAGCGGACCGGCCATCTGCTGGGCCTCGGGGGGCAGCCCCGAGCCGCCGAGCGCGCCGCCCATGGTCTCGACCATGCGTTCGGCGATGGGCTCGCAAAGCTTTCGCCAGATCGGGATTGTGTTCTCGATCCACTCGGACCGGCTCCAGGCCTGCGGATTGGACACGCCGCTGGGCAGCGTCGTCGCTTCGTTCAGCCACAGGTCGGCCAGGCTGAGCGCCTCGACGATCTGACGGCGCTCGCCTTCCATGACGCTCGGATCGCCCTCGGCGGCCACGGAGTGCCGGGCGATGTTCTTGGCCATGTCCCAGTTGACAGGGCCTGAACCCTGCGGCGCCGACAACATGTCGGCGAACTGGCGCATCGCCTGAGCCATCTGCTCAGGGTTGCCGAACATGGCGAACGGGTTCTCGTTAGGGTCGTTTTCGCGACCTGGCAGGTCAGTCACCGCTCTACCTCGTGCAGGATGGAGGAGTCCACATCCGCCACGTTAGTCGTCCTACGGCGGATCAGTGCAAAGTGAGGACCTGGTGCCTACCTCGAAACGCCCGCGTCAACCCGTCGTAGCCGTCACCGGTGCGGCCTCCGGCCTCGGCCGCGAGCTGCTCGCTAGGCTCGTATCCGCTGCGGATTTCCGCAGGGTGGTGGCCATTGACGAGCAGCGCGG
This sequence comes from Nonomuraea diastatica, assembly GCF_004349015.1. Classification (NCBI taxonomy): domain Bacteria; kingdom Bacillati; phylum Actinomycetota; class Actinomycetes; order Streptosporangiales; family Streptosporangiaceae; genus Nonomuraea; species Nonomuraea diastatica. The sequence goes on along the minus strand of NZ_SMKP01000249.1, from coordinate 8,033 downwards.
TGACGTCGGTGAGGCCACCTGGAGAGTGCTCGACGTACGAGATCCGCTCTTGGCGAACCGGATCTCCGACATCGACGTCCTCGTTCATCTGGCCGGCGACTACACCGTCGACTCCGACCCCGGCGAGCGGCGCGCCTACAACCTGCGTGCCGCCCAGACCGTGCTGACGGCCTGCGCCGCGGCGCGCGTCCGCCGCGTGGTGCTGGTCACGAGCGCGATGGTGTACGGCGCCGCGCCCGACAACGAGGTGCCCCTGCCCGAGGACGCCCCGGTCACGGCAGAGCCCGACACCGGCGTCGTCGGCGACTTCCTGGAGATCGAGTCGCTCGTACGCAGGTCGCTGCGCAGCCATCCCGGTCTCGAGGTGACCGTGCTGCGCCCGGCCGCGGTGGTCGGTCCCGGCGTCGACACGGTGATCACCCGTCACTTCGAGTCGCCCAGGCTGCTGACCGTGAAGGGCTGCACTCCTCACTGGCAGTTCTGCCACATCGACGACCTGCTCTCGGCACTGGAGCTGGCGGCGCGCGGAGCCGTCACGGGCGTGGTGGCGGTCGGGTGCGACGGGTGGATGGAGCAGGAGCAGGTCGAGGAGATGTCCGGCATCCGCAGGTTCGAGCTGCCCGCGGGGTTGACGTTCGGCACGGCGCAGCGCCTGCACCGGCTCGGCATCACCCCGGCGCCCGCGACCGATCTGCACTACGTCGTCTATCCCTGGGTGGTCGACTGCACGGCGCTGCGCGAGGCGGGCTGGAAACCGGCGTGGACCAACGAGGAGGCGTTCGAGCAGCTCCTGGAGCTGCGCGAGAACAGGACGACCGTGGTCGGCAGGCGCCTGCCCGTCAAGGAGGCGACGCTCACCGCCGCCGGCGCCACCGTCGCCGTGATCGGCACCGCCGCGATCGTTCGCCAGGTGCGGAAGAAGAGGCGCCAGTGAAGGCCGGTGAGAAAACTCCCAGGTGATCTGCTGCAACGTCCCTGACCAGGCATGACATGAGAACGCCGGGCCAGCGGGCAGGTTTCTTGTTGGTAGTCTCTTTCCGTGGACGTCATCCGGTTGCTCGGCATTCGTGAGACCCCGCTGTCCGTGGACGAGGTGCTGGCCGCCGTGGGCGACCACGCCGCCGGCGGCACCACGATCTTCGTGGGCACCGTCCGCGAGCAGGACCAGGGAAAGCCGGTGACCCGGCTCTCCTATTCGGCGCACCCCTCGGCCGAGGCCGGGTTGCGGCAGGTGGCCGAGAAGGTCGCCGCCGACTTCCCCGTGACCGCGCTGGCCGCCGTCCACCGTGTGGGCGATTTGGCGCTGGGCGACACGGCCGTGATCGTCGCGGTGGCCGCGCCGCATCGTGACGAGGCGTTCAAGGCCTCGCGCCGGCTGATCGACGATCTGAAGGCGCACGTCCCGATCTGGAAACACCAGTCGTTCGCCGACGGCGGGGCCGAATGGGTCGGTGTCGGCGAATAGGCTTTCCACCATGTCACGACGCGCCCTGACCCTGCTGCTGTCGGGGTTCCTCGTGCTCGCTCTCGGCGTGGTGGGCGCGTTCCAGGAGGTCCCCTACGTCGTGCTGAGCCCCGGCCCGACGGAGAACACCATCGGCGAGGTCGACAAGAAGCCCGTGATCTCGGTCAAGGGCCGGCAGACCTATGACACCAAGGGCGCGCTGAGCCTGGTCACGGTCGCTTACCAAGGCGGCCCCGCCGCCCAGATCGATCTGCTGACCGCGTTGCGCGGCTGGATCGACCCGACCGTCGCGGTGGTCCCGCAGGAGACCATCTTCGCGCCCGACCGTGACCCCAAGGAGGTCGAGGAGGAAAACACGGTCGAGATGTCCAACTCCCAAGACTCGGCCACCGCCGCCGCGCTCAACGAGCTCAAGATCCCCTACAGCATGGTCGTGACGGTCGTGTCCACGGAGAAGGGCAAGCCCGCCGAGGGCAAGTTGCACAAGAACGACGAGATCAACTCCGTCGACGGCAAGCCGGCGAAAACCGTCGACGTCGTGGGCGACGCGGTCAAGGCCCACAAGCCGGGCCAGAGCGTCGTCTTCAACATCACCAGGGGCAAGGAGAAGCTCGACGTCACCGTGCCGACGATCGCGGGCCCTGAGGGGCAGACCCTGGTGGGCGTGCTGATGCAGGCCACATACAAGTTCCCGTTCGACGTCGACATCAACGTGGGCGACGTCGGCGGGCCCAGTGCCGGGCTGATGTTCTCGCTCGGCATACTCGACAAGCTCACCCCTGGCGAGCTCACCGGAGGCAAGCGGATCGCCGGCACCGGCACCATCCAGCCGACGGGCGAGGTCGGGGCGATCGGCGGCATCGCCCAGAAGATGGTCGGGGCGAAGGAATCGGGCGCCACCGTCTTCCTGACGCCCGCCGACAATTGCGCCGAGGCCATGAAAGCCGTGCCCGACGGGCTCCGGCTGGTCAAAGCCGACACTCTGCACAACGCGGTGCTGGCGCTGGACGCACTGCGCACGGGTAAGGGCAACGTGCCCGCATGTGACGCTGGATGAAACTTTCGGCAAGGCCCATGCGTTAGTCGTAGGGCTGGCACAGCGGTGTAGGTTGCCAGACACGGACCGATTTTCATGACGACGAGGGGTTGGCCTTGAGCTTCCGGACCCCAGGAGCCGGCAGGGCGATGCGCTTGCCCCGCCGACCGCGACTGCTTCTGCCTGTGGCGATCGCCCTTGTGGTGATCGTTGCCCTGTTCTTTCTCTTCTCTGGCTTTTACACCGACTACCTGTGGTTCGACGCGACGAACTACACGTCGGTCTTCACCACGGTGCTGCTGACCCAGATCGTGCTGTTCCTGGTAGGAGCGGTGCTGATGGTCGGCATCGCCGGCGGCAACATGTTGCTGGCCTTCCGGATGCGGCCGATGTTCGGGCCCGCGGTGTTCGGCGGGAGCAGCGGCGCCGACCGCTACCGCATGGCGCTCGACCCCCACCGCAAACTCATCTTCATCGTCGGCATGGGGCTGCTCGCGCTCTTCTCCGGCTCCTCGTTCGCCGGCCAGTGGCAGACGTGGCTGAAGTTCATCAACGGCGAGGCGTTCGGCAAGCAGGACCCGCTGTTCCAGATGGACATCTCGTTCTTCATGTTCGACTATCCGTTCATCCGGATGGGGCTGAACTTCCTGTTCACCGCGGTGATCATCTCCATCATCCTCGCGGCGATCACCCACTACCTCTACGGCGGGTTCCGCTTGCAGTCGCCCGGCGTCCACGCCTCCAGGGCCGCCCGCACGCACCTGTCCGTGCTGCTGGGCACCTTCCTGCTGCTCAAGGCCGTGGCCTACTTCTTCGACCGCTACGGCCTGGTCTTCTCCGACCGCGGATTCGTGCACGGCGCCTCCTACACCGACGTCAACGCCGTCCTGCCGGCCAAGACCATACTCGCGATCATCGCCCTGATCTGTGCCGCCCTGTTCTTCGCCGGCGTGTTCCGGCCCGGCGGCATGCTGCCCGGGGTCTCCGCGGGCCTGCTCGTGCTCTCGGCCGTCCTGATCGGCGGCGTCTACCCGGCGCTGGTCGAGCAGTTCCAGGTCAAGCCCAACCAGCAGGGCAAGGAGTCCCCCTACATCCAGCGCAACATCCAGGCCACGCGAGAGGCGTACAACGTCGACAAGACCGAGGTCGAGACCTACAACGCCCAGGCAGACCCGGCCAAGGTCGACATCAACGGCGACGCCTCGGTCTCCGGCGTGCGGCTGCTCGATCCGGCGCTCGTGTCCTCGACGTACGAGCAGACCCAGCGCATTCGCGGTTTCTACAGCTTCGCCGACACGCTCGACGTCGACCGCTATCCCGACAGCACGGGCAAGCTGACCGACCACATCGTCGGCGTGCGCGAGCTGACCAGCCCGCCACGAGACCAGAACAACTGGATCAACCGGGCCCTGGTCTACACCCACGGCTACGGCTTCGTCGCCGCGCCCGGCAACCAGGTCGACTCCAGCGGTCTGCCCGCCTACGACGCCAAGGACATGCCGGTTACGGGCCCGCTGGTGGACAGCGCCAAGCTCAAGGAATCCCGCATCTACTACGGCGAGGACCCAGCGTCCTCCGAATACGTCATCGCCGGCGGCAACCCCAACAACCCGCAGGAGCTCGACTACCCGGAGACGGGCGGCACGGGCCAGAAGAACACCACCTACACCGGCAAGGGCGGAGTGCCCGTCGGCTCGTTCATCAACCGGCTCGTCTACGCCGCCAAGTACAGCGAGGCGAACATCCTGCTGTCGGGCGACATCAACGACAATTCCAAGATCCTTTACGTCCGTCACCCGCGTGAGAGGGTCGAGCAGGTCGCGCCGTTCCTCACGCTCGACGGCAACCCCTACCCGGCGATCATCGACGGGCGTGTCACCTGGATCCTCGACGGCTACACGACGTCCAACGACTACCCCTACTCTCAGAGCGAGAGTTTCGGCGACATGACGCGCGACACGTCCACCGACCGTCGCGTGATCGCCCAGCAGCCGCGCGACCAGATCAACTACATCCGCAACTCCGTCAAGGCCACGGTCGACGCCTACGACGGCACGGTCAAGCTCTACGCCTGGGACAACAACGACCCGGTGCTCAAGACCTGGAGCAACGTCTTCCCCGGCGTCATCAGCCCGGCCTCGGAGATGAGCGCCGACCTGCGCAGCCACGTGCGCTACCCGGAAGACCTGTTCAAGGTGCAGCGCTACACGCTCTCGCGCTACCACATCACCGACCCTGCCGCCTTCTACAGCGGCCAGGACTTCTGGAACGTCCCCAACGACCCGACGCAGGGCGAGCAGAACGTCAAGCAGCCGCCCTACTACCTGACCACCACGATGCCAGGCGGCACGCCGACGTTCTCGCTGACGACGACCTTCGTGCCACGGCAGGGGCCCAACCTGGCGGCGTTCATGGCGGTCGACTCGTCGTCCGGCTCCGGGTACGGCCGGATGCGCATCCTCCGCATGCCGTCCAGCACGCCCATCCCAGGCCCCGGCCAGGCGCAGAACGCCTTCCAGAGCCGTTTCGCGGGTGAGCTCAACCTGCTGGGCGTCGGTGCGTCGTCGGTGCGTTACGGCAACCTGCTGACGCTCCCCTACGCGGGCGGCCTGGTCTACGTCGAACCGGTCTACATCCAGGTGGCCGCGGGCGGCGGTCAGGAGCCCTATCCGATCCTGCAGCGCATTCTGGTGTCGTACGGCTCCAAGATCGGTGTGGCCCGCACGCTGGAGGAGGCGCTGCAAGAGGTCTTCGGCGGCGAACAACAGCAACAACCCCAGGAGAACGAGCAACAGACCCAGCCCAGCCAGGCCAACACGGCGCTCAACTCGGCGATCGCCAACGCGAAGAAGGCGTACGACGACGCGCAGAAGGCCCTGCAGGCGAGTCCGCCCGACTGGGACGCCTACGGCGATGCCCAGAAGCGGCTGGAGGAAGCCCTGAAGACGCTGGAAGGGGCCAACAAGCAAGAGCCGGCGCCCACGGGCACTCCGAGCCCTTCGCCCTCGGTCACGCCGTCTGAGACGCCCACAGGCACAAGCTCGCCGCCGGCCTCCGCGCCACCGTCAGTCGCACCGACACCCACCGGATCACAGGCGGGAGGCACCTCTTAGCGCAATCAATTTGCGCCCACCCCGCGCCGCCGATACGCTTACAAAGCACGACGACGCGGGGTGGAGCAGTTCGGTAGCTCGCTGGGCTCATAACCCAGAGGTCGCAGGTTCAAATCCTGCCCCCGCTACCAGGCCAGAGGCTCGAGATTCGGAAACGAAATCGAACCTCTGATCGTTTCAGAGTTCGACCGTCACAGGCACTCCTCTGAAGGCTGTATAGTTGTCAGTAACACACCGACGCGGGGTGGAGCAGTTCGGTAGCTCGCTGGGCTCATAACCCAGAGGTCGCAGGTTCAAATCCTGTCCCCGCTACCAAAGAAAGTCCTCGGTCGCCGGATCATCCGGTGCCCGAGGACTTTTTCGTTTCTCCAAATGTTCACTGACTGGAACTGGTCTGCTGATCCGGCCGTGTGATTACATGATTACATGTCTGATGAGGCAGTTCCCACGATCTACGAATGGGCCGGCGGAGTCGACGCCCTCGAGCGGTTGACGGAGACGTTCTACCGCAGCGTCGTCAAGGATGACTTGATTGGGCCACTGTTCGCACACATGGACGCTGATCATCCGAAATATGTGGCGATGTGGCTCAGCGAAGTTTTCGGCGGCCCTGACCGGTACACCAAGGAGCGCGGTGGATATCCCAACATGCTCCGCCATCACCTGGGCAAGGCGATCACGGAGCCGCAACGCCGCAGGTGGGTCAGCCTGCTCATGGACGCGGCCGATGAGGTGGGGTTGCCGGACGATCCGGAGTTCAGGGCGGCGTTCGCCGGCTACATCGAGTGGGGCATCCGGCTGGCCTTACAGAACTCCCAACCGGGCGCGCAACCTCCGACGCAGGCGCCCGTGCCGAGCTGGGGGTGGGGAGTGGCGCCGCCCTACCAGCCTTGAGCCGCTCGGGCGCTCACCGGTTCCACTCTTCCGGGTCCGCGTAGGCGTCCGGCTCGTCGAGCGGGTTCACGTACGTGTCGGAGTCCCGGAGGTCCTCCTCACTGATCCAACGCGAGATACCCCGTGAGACCTCGTCGTCGATCTCGGCGATGCGGTGCAGATAGGGCAGCCGGTCCCGGTACATGTCGATGATCGACAGCTGGAGGTCATCCCCCATGTCCTGGCCGATCTCGTAGAGGTTGTCGTCCACGGCGCTCAGGCCTCATTGATCATGTGGATCGCCTTCTGTACGGCCCAGCCGAGGAGCAGAAACCCGAAGACGACTTGCACGATGCGCATCCACAGGGACGAGAAGTGGTCGGCGTAAACAACGATGCCGACCCACATCAGGCCGAATATCCCGACGAGGAGGATTGCTGCCCAGTTCAGCCCTCGCTGCCACATATGTGCAGTCTCGCAGCCGGTCCGCCAACGGCGGGTATGCCGGGAGTCGTCATCGGGTCACTGCGCCGGGGCCCTCAGCGGGTCGGCTCAGCGGGGGAGCGTCCTGCCCGTGCCGACGCAGCGCCGCGGGCGCACGCCGCGCCGACGGGGCCGCTGAGGTGACTCCTCCAGGCACGCGAGCAGCGCGGCCGCTGTCGTGGCGTCGGCAAGGACACGTTGCACGGTCTCGTCGTCCTGGGGCAACTGGCCGTGTTCGGCCAGCTCGTGCTTCAGGAACGCCATGGGATCCGGTGCTTGCGCGGCGTCGGCGGCCACGGTCGCCCGTGCGGACGTCAGCAGGCGCAGGTAGTGGGTGCGCAGGATGGCCTCTCGCATGCGGGAGTGCTCGAGATCGTCGATCAGCATTCTGGCGATGCTCAGCAGGTCTCCGGCTTGGGTCGTCTCATCGGTGAGGAAGGCGCGGATGTCGTCGAACTCCGAGCGGGTCATGGCGGACACCTCCGAGAGCGCAGTCTGCTCGTGGGTACATTCGTAGCGGCAGGCGATTGCGGATGGCTTGCCGTCGGCTTGCGCCGCGACGCCGCCAGGGGAGTTCATCGGCGAGGTTTGGGAGTCCTGTGGCGAGGGAAGAACCTCCCGATTACCTGAGTGGGCCGAAGTAGGTGCCACAGGCTGCTAGAGTTGCTTCGCGCAGGGCGGTCCAGAGGTTCCTCGGAGCCTCGGAGATGCCCGGCAAATCCCACCACTTTCAGGGTCATCCGGCATGGTTTCGCATCGGTTCGGACGGGCTGGTAAGTTAGAGGGGTTGTCTCCGAAAGGGGGCGGCGCTTAATTCCCGCAGGTTGTGCAGGTCTGGTCAATTTGACAGAGACTTGAACGGCTGAAAGAGTTAAGACACAACGAAATGAACGCCTCTGAGCGGTGATCCCGGGTTCGGGGTTTTGGCGAGGATGTACGCGTGCGTTTCTTGAGAACTCAACAGTGTGTTAAAAGCCAGTGCATGATGCACAACCCCGTCTATCGGCGTTGAGTCGATTCGACGGATTCCTTTTGTTTGGTTGGGTTCAGACCTTTTTTGGAG
>NZ_SMKP01000248.1:0-13226 GCF_004349015.1 Nonomuraea diastatica | reverse complement strand
GCTCTGCCTCGGCCGGTCCGCTCGTGACCTCCGCGCCCGCCGGCCCCCCTGCGCGCTCCGCCCTGGCCGGTCCGCCCGAAACCCCCGCGCCGGCCCGGCCGCCCGGGAGTTCTCCAGCGGTGGGCCCGGCGGGAACGCCGGCATCGGCGGAACGGGCGGTGGCGGCGTCGCCGCGGAGAAGCCCAGCGGGTCCGGCCGACGTGCCGCCATCCGGGGGTCCGCCATCCGCACGGACAACACCCGCAGGGCCGGCCGTGGTCTCGTCACCGGCAGGCCCGGTCGTGGCGTCGCCGTTCGCCGGTCCGGCCAGGGAGCCGGGGTGGCCGCTCGTGCCGGGCAGGCCGGAGCCCACGGGGCGCAGGAGAACCTCGCCGCCCGGCGTGAGCGTCGCGATGCCCGTACGGACCTGCGCGCCCCTGGCGATGGCGGCGCGCAGGAGCGCTTCGCGGACCGCGTGTCCGTTCACCCGGGCCGCCCCGGGCACGAGGATCGCGCTCAGGTCGTCGGACAGCGGCGGGAAGAGCTCAGACGGGGTGGGCACGTCGGTGATCTGCCCCATCTCCGGCGCTTCGGGGTAGCGGCGGTGCAACAGCGCGCGTACCTGCTCCAGCTCGGCCGGCTCCTCGGTCACCAGCAGGGCGCCCACCTTGGCGTAGCCGATGTCCTCGCCCAGCTCCTCGACCAGCCGCGGATAGTCGCGGGCGCCCTCGCGGGTCAGCTGGTACCACGAGTCGTCCTCCGCGTGGTCCACCCACGGGCACACGATCCCCGCGCCCGCCTCGGTCGCCTGGCCCCGGTAGCCCGACTCCAGCACCGTCACCGTCGCGCCGCGGCCGGTCAGGTAGTAGGCCGCGGCGGCTCCGACGATGCCGCTTCCGATCACCACAACGCGCATGCTCCAATCGTCGCAGCCTCTCTGAACCGGCCTGACGGCCGGGTCGTCGCGTTACCATCCGGATACCGGCCCACGCCCCTCTCGTGCCGGGGCGACCGGCCGGTCTCCGGGCGCGGCACGCCGCCGCGCCCGGAGACCGCTTCCGTACGGTCAGGCGACGGTGTTGCAGCTGGGCACCCAGCCGACGACGCCCGTGGCGACGTTCCTGCCGTGCTCCCAGTCGCACGTGTACGGGGCGCCGGCGGCGAAGTTGTCCACCTCGAAGCCCTGGCCCGGGTAGCCGAGACCCTGCCGGGTCGGCCCGCCGTCGGGGCGGGCGAAGATCCGGACCCCGGGGACCCGGAAGTCGAACCGGACCGCCCGCTGAGCGGTGTCCTCAACCGCCACGGCCTGCGCGGGGACGGCGGCCAGGGGCAGTGCGGCGACGGCCAGGGGCAGTGCGGCGGCGGCGCCCGGCTGACCAACTACAGCAAGGGCTATCTGAGCAAGGTCGAGACGGGGGAGAAGGGGCTGACGCCGGGGGTCGCGCGCGGGTGCGACCGCGCGCTGCGGACCGGTGGCGAGCTGGCCGGGCTGGTGGAGCGCGAGTCGGGGGCCTGCCCCCTACCGCGGACTGAGCGCGTACGAGCCTGAGGACGCTCGGTGGTTCTTCGGACGGGAGCACGCGGTCGGGGTGCTGGTCGCCCGGCTGGCCGGACGGCCGGACGAGCGGGGGCCGCTCACCGTGGTCGCCCCCGTGAGCCCGTCGTGAGCGCGGTGGGCGACTTAGCCGGCGCCCCAGCCGTAGGTCTTCATGAGCCTGGCCGCCACCCGGGCGAAGCGCTCGCCGTCGAGCACCGCGCCCTCGCGCCGGATGTCGTCCTCGTCCAGCACGAAGACCCGGTCGAGCCGTACGTAGGAGACCTGGTCGTCGCGGCCCCACGAGCCCAGCTCCAGCCAGTCGGGCCCGTCGTCGCCCTTGCTGGACAGCATCATGCCCAGCAGCCTGTGCCCGGTGCGGCCCACGACCAGCAGGGGGCGGTCCTTGCCCCGCGACGGATCCTCCTCGTAGGGCACCCAGGCCCAGACGATCTCCCCGGGGTCGGCCATGCCGTCGAGGTCAGGGGAGTAGGCCAGGGTGGCGGGCCCGTGGAGGGAATGGATCTCGCGTACCGCACCCCGGGCGGGCCGGGGGTCCTCACCTAGATCGCGCATTGGGGGAGCTTACGGGGCCAAGCCAGCGAAAATCCATCCCGGAAGGCCGGAGACCCCGGGAAGAACGCCCGGACGTCGTCCGCCCTGCTTCGAGGTGCTGGAGCCGGTCGAGCCGAAGGAACGCCTGCACGCGCCCGGCCGCCGCCCACTCTCCTCTAGAATCTCATTCTGTGTCGTCTTCTGTGTCGTCATCAGCGTTCTTCACGCGAAAAGGGGACGACCTCGTCCCCGCCCCGCACGCCCGCGGCCCCTGGTCACCCGACATGCTCCACGGCCGGCTGCTCGGCGGGCTGGCGGCCCGGGCCATCGAGCAGCGCCACGCGGAGCCGGGCCTGTCCTTCGCCCGGCTGACCGTCGACCTGTTCCGCAACAGCCCCATGTTGCCCGTCACGGTGGAGACCACCCTGGTCAGGGACGGCCGCCGGATCCGGGTGGCCGACGCGACGATCTCCACCGAGCAGGGCGTGATCGCGCGGGCCGGCGCCGTGCTGCTGAGGCAGGGCGAGCAGCCAGGCGGCGAGCAGGCGATCGTCACGCCCGCCTGGGACGAGCCGCCGCCATCTGGCCCGCCGGTCGAAGGAGGCGCGTGGACGCCGCCGTTCGACCTGTGGCGGGTGTCAGGCTGGGGAGCGCCGGGGCCGGGGCGGGTGTGGTTGCGCGAGCGCCACCCGCTGGTGGACGACGAGCCCGTGACGCCGTTCGTACGCGCGGCACTGGCCGCCGACTTCGCCAGCCCGCTCAGCAACACGGGGCTCGACGGGCTGCGGTTCATCAACGCCGACTACACGCTGACGCTCGCCCGCCTCCCCGAGAACGACCTCATCGGCATCGAGGCCACCGGCCACCTCAGCACCGGCGGCGTGGCGACCGGGCAGGTCACCCTGCACGATCCGGCGGGACCGCTGGGCTTCTGCCTGGTGACGGCGGTGGCCAACCCGGCCCCCCTCGGAAGGGGCTGACCGTCAGGCCGGACGCTCCGCGCGGTCGCCGGACCAGTCGGTGTGGAAGACACCCTCCTTGTCGACCCGGTGATAGGTGTGGGCCCCGAAGTAGTCGCGCAGCCCCTGCACCAGCGCCGCCGGCAGGCGGTCGCGCCGCAGCCCGTCGTAGTAGGCCAGCGCCGAGGAGAAGCCCGGCGTCGGCACGCCGATCTGCACGGCCGTGGTGACCACCCGCCGCCACGACTCCTGCGCGGCGTCCAGGACGGCAGCGAACGTCGGGTCGGCGAGCAGCGTCGGCAACTCCCTGTCGGCGTCGTACGCGGCCCGGATCCGGTCGAGGAACTTGGCCCGGATGATGCACCCGCCGCGCCAGATGGTGGCCATGGCGCCCAGGTCGAGATCCCAGCCGTACTCCTTCGAGGCCGCCGCCATCTGGTCGAAGCCCTGCGCGTACGCCACGATCTTGGAGGCGTAGAGGGCCTGCCGCACGTCCTCGATCAGCTCGCGCCCCCCGACTCCGGACAGCTTCGGCCCCTGCAGGGACGCGGCGGCGGCGCGCTGCTCCGGGTGGCCGGACAACGCGCGGGCGAAGGTCGCCTCGGCGATGCCGGTCACCGGGACGCCCAGGTCGAGCGCGCTCTGCACGGTCCAGCGGCCGGTGCCCTTCTGCTCGGCCTGGTCGACCACGATGTCCACGAACGGCTTGCCCGTCCCGGCGTCCACCTGGTCGAGCACCTCCGCGGTGATCTCGATCAGGTAGGAGTCGAGGTCGCCCCGGTTCCACTCCCTGAACACCTCGGCCAGCTCGGCCGGCGTCGCGCCCAGTGCCTGGCGCAGCAGGTCGTAGGACTCCGCGATGAGCTGCATGTCGGAGTACTCGATGCCGTTGTGCACCATCTTCACGAAGTGGCCGGCGCCGTCGGGGCCCACGTGCACGCAGCACGGCACCCCGTCCACCTGGGCCGCGATGTCCTGCAGGATCGGGCCGAGCGCCTCCCACGACTCCTTCGACCCGCCCGGCATGATGCTCGGGCCGAGCAGCGCGCCCTCCTCGCCGCCGGAGATGCCGGTGCCGACGAAGTGGATGCCCCGCTCGCGCAGCGCCGCCTCGCGCCGCCGGGTGTCCTGGAAGTGCGCGTTGCCGCCGTCGACGATCATGTCGCCCGGCTCCATCAGGTCGGCGAGCTGGTCGATCACCGCGTCGGTGCCCGCCCCCGCCTTCACCATGATGATCGCCCGGCGCGGGCGCTTCAGCGAGGCCACGAACGCGGCCAGCTCCTCGGACGGCACGAACGTGCCCTCGCCGCCGAACTCCTTGATCAGCTGCTGCGTCCGGCTGTACGAGCGGTTGTGCACCGCCACCGCGTATCCGTGCCTGGCGAGGTTGCGGGCCAGGTTGCGTCCCATGGTGGCCAGGCCGGTGACGCCGATGTCTGCCAAATCCATATCGAATCTCCTCTGTGGGGGGTACGCATGATCCAGCCCGGGCGTTCGGAGGGATATTCCCACCTCGCCCCGCCTCCCGTACACCCGGCTCGGCGAGCCCGTCCGGCGGGCCGGCGGGGACCGGGATGCGCCGGTCTGTTCGGCTCCTCCCTGGCATACCCGCGGACGCCTGCCCGATGCCGGACGATCATCCCGGGTTGTCCCCGGCGCCGTAGGAGACGAGCCGGACCGCGGGGCCGTCCTCGGGGGAGTAAAGGCGTGCGGAAACGGGCAGATCCGGTCCGTCGCCGCCCTCAACCGGGGGAGGCGACGAGCCGCTCCCCGCAGGGAGCGGACAAGCCACGACACCATGGGGAACGATGCGGATCGTCATCGCGGGCGGCCACGGCAAGATCGCACTGCGCCTGGCGCGGCGTCTCGGCTCGGACGCCGTCGGCCTGGTGCGCAACCCGGCCCACGTCACCGACGTCGAGGCCACGGGCGCCGAGGCCGTGGTGTGCGACCTGGAACGGGCGTCGTCCGGTGAGGTCGCGGGGATCGTCGAGGGCGCCGGCGCCGTGGTCTTCGCCGCGGGCGCGGGGCCGGGCAGCGGCGCGGCCCGCAAGGAGACGGTCGACAAGGGCGCGTCCGTGCTGCTCGCCGACGCGGCTGAGGCGGCCGGCGTACGACGGTTCATCCAGATCTCGGGCATGGGCGCGGGTAAGCCGCCCGCGCCGGACGGGGACGCGGTCTGGGCCGCCTACATCACGGCCAAGACCGAGGCCGAGGACGACCTGCGCGCCCGCGACCTCGACTGGACGATCCTGCGCCCTGGCCGGCTGACCGACGAGCCGGGCACCGGCCTGGTCAGGCTGGCGCCGGAGGTCCCGCCGGGCGCCGTGCCCCGCGACGACGTTGCGGCCGTCATCGCGGCCATGCTCGACGCCCCGGGGACCGTCCACCGGACGCTGGAGCTCGTCTCGGGTGACACGCCCGTCGCCGACGCCGTCGGGGGAGCGTGATGCGCGCGGCAATCGGCCGCGCGGGAGCGGCAGGCTTTTGCCGAAAGCTGGCTATGAAGTGTGGCACGCAGGGCTAGATGTCCCCTGAGCACAAGGGGGATTCATGTCTGACATGCCGTTCAGGTCGTTCTTCGGCGGGGACCCGTTCAGGGGGTTCGAGGAGCTCACGGGCCGCGTGTTCGGGGGTGTGGAGGCCTGGCCGCCGACCCGGCCCAGCGTCCAGCGGGTGGACGTCGGCAGGCTGCTCAGCGCCTCGGCCAGGGAGGTCCTGAGGCGCGCCCTGGAGGAGGCCGGGCAGCGTGGCGCCGCCGACCTGGACGTGCTCGACCTGCTCGACGCGCTGATCGACGATGACGCCACAGGGGGCATGCTGCGCTCGGCGGGCGTGGACGTCGGCCGGCTGCGCGACCGCATCGACGCGCTCGCCGGTCCCGGCCCGGCCCATCTTCGGCCCGGCGAGCCGCCCACGACGCTCTCGCCGGCGGTCAAACGCGCCATCCTGGACGCGCAGCGGATCTCACGCGCCCTGCAGTCGTCGTACATCGGCCCCGAGCACCTCCTGCTCGCCCTGGCCGCCAACCCCGACTCCGGTGCCGCCCGCCTCCTGCGGGAACAGGGCGCATCCGCCAACGAGCTGCAGCAGGCCATCATGTCCGCCGGCGCGCGGACGGGCGAGCCGCGCCGGGGAGGGGGCGACACCCCTACGCTCGACGAGTACGGCAGGGACCTCACGGAAGAGGCCAGGCAGGGCGGGATCGACCCGGTCGTCGGCCGCGAGGACGAGATCGAGCAGTGCATCGAGGTGTTGTCGCGCCGCACCAAGAACAACCCGTGCCTGATCGGCGAGCCGGGCGTCGGCAAGACCGCGATCGTCGAGGGCATCGCCCAGCGCATCGTCAACGGGACCGTCCCAGACATCCTCAAGGACCGCCGCGTCGTCGGCCTCGACCTCACGGGGATGGTGGCGGGCACGAAATACCGTGGCGAGTTCGAGGAGCGCATCAAGAAGGTCATCGACGAGGTGCGCGCGCACGCCGACGAGACCATCGTCTTCATCGACGAGGTGCACAACCTGGTCGGCGCCGGCTCCGCCGAGGGCGGCATGGACGCCGCCAACATCCTCAAACCGGCTCTCGCCCGCGGCGAGCTGCACGTCGTCGCCGCCACCACGATTGACGAGTACCGCAAGAACATCGAGAAGGACGCCGCGCTCGAACGCCGTTTCCAGCCGATCCTGGTCGCGGCGCCGACCGTGGAGCAGACGGTCGAGATCCTGGCCGGGCTGCGCGACACGTACGAGGCCCACCACCAAGTGCGCATCACCGACGACGCCCTCGACGCGGCCGCGAACCTGTCGGCCCGCTACATCTCCGACCGCTTCCTGCCCGACAAGGCCATCGACCTCATGGACCAGGCCTCGGCCCGGGTGCGGCTGCGCTCGCGTACGCCCGGCACCGGCGTGCGCGAGCTGGAGGAGCGCCTCGACTCGCTGCGTCGCGACAAGGACCAGGCCGTCTCCTCCGACGACTTCGACCGCGCCAAGGAGCTGACCACCGAGATCGGCAAGATCAGGCCGGAGCTGGAGCGCGCCAGGCGCGGCGAGGACAGCGTCCCGCAGGTCGTGGTGGAGGACATCGCCGAGGTCGTGTCCCGGCAGACCGGCATCCCGGTCACGCAGCTCACCCAGCGCGAACGCGAGCGCCTCATGAGGCTGGAAGAGCACCTGCACAAGCGAGTGATCGGCCAGGACGAGGCCGTCGTCGCCATCGCCGAGGCGGTGCGCAGGGCCCGGGCGGGCCTGGCCGACCCGAACCGTCCCATCGGCAGCTTCCTGTTCCTGGGCCCCACCGGAGTCGGCAAGACGGAGCTCGCCAGGTCTCTGGCGGCGGCGTTGTTCGGCGGCGAGGACCACATGGTGCGCATCGACATGAGCGAGTTCCAGGAGCGGCACACGGTCTCGCGCCTCATCGGCGCTCCGCCCGGATATGTCGGGTATGAGGAGGCGGGCCAGCTCACCGAGGCCGTACGCCGCCGCCCGCACGGTGTCGTCCTCCTCGACGAGATCGAGAAGGCCCACCCCGACGTGATGAACATCCTGCTGCAGATGCTCGACGACGGCCGGCTCACCGACGGCCACGGCCGCACCGTCGACTTCACCAACTCGATCGTCATCATGACCAGCAACATCGGCGCGCAGATGATCCTCGGCTCGGAGGACACCCAGGAGCTGCACGACCGGCTCATGGACCTGCTGCGCCAGTCGCTCCGGCCCGAGCTGCTCAACCGCATCGACGAGACGATCGTCTTCAAGCGGCTGGAACGCGAGCAGCTCCGCCAGATCGTGGACCTGCTGCTGGAGCGGACCCGGCAGCGGCTGCGCGGCCAGGACGTCACGCTGGAGGTCACCGACGCCGCCAAGGACTGGCTGGCCGAGCGCGGCTACCAGCCCGAGTTCGGCGCCCGGCCGCTGCGCCGCATCGTGCAGCGCGAGCTGGACAACCGGCTGTCCACCATGCTGCTGACCGGCGAGATCGAGGAACACGGCAGTGTCAGCGTGGACGTCGAAGGCGACGGCCTCCAGCTCAGGGCGCACAGCCCGGAACGGGTCTAGCCGACGGCGGCCTCGGCGCGGCGCCGGCACTCCTCCAAGGTGAGGCCGGCCAGCGCCTCCCGCACGGCGGGCACGCACACGGGGGCCATGGACAGGCTCGTCACCCCGAGCCCGGCCAGCAGCGGCGCGAGCAGCGGATCGCCGGCCGCCTCGCCGCACACCCCGACCGGCTTGCCCGCCTCCCTGCCCGCCCGCGCGCACATGCCGATGAGCTGGAGCAGGGCGGGCTGGCGCGGGTCGAGAAGATCGGCCAGCGCCGAGTGCTGGCGGTCGGCGGCGAAGGTGTACTGGGCCAGGTCGTTGGTGCCGATGCTGAGGAAGTCGACCTCCCGCAGCAGCGCCCCGGCCCGGAGCGCCGCCGCCGGCACCTCCACCATCGCGCCCACCTTGGCGATGCCCCGCTCATGTGCGCGGCGGGCGAACCCGCTCGCCTCCGCCACGGTCGTGACCATGGGCGCCATCACCCACGCCTGCGTTCCCGTCGCCCTCGCCGCCTCGGCGATCGCGTCGAGCTGGGTGTCCAGCACGCCGGGCAGGATCCGGTCCACCCGCAGGCCCCGCACGCCCAGAGCGGGGTTCGGCTCCCCGGGCAGGCCCAGGAACGGCAAGGGTTTGTCGGTGCCCGCGTCGAGCGTGCGCACGATCACGGTCTCCGCCTGCTCGAACACCTCCGCGTACGCGGCCACCTGCTCCCCGAACGACGGCGCCCCCGTACGGTCGAGGAACAGGAACTCCGTCCTGAACAGCCCGACGCCCTCCGCGCCCGGCCGCAGATCCTTGGCCGAGCCGATGTTGAGCAGCAGCTTCACAGGATGGCCGTCGGCGGTCCTGCCGGGGCCGCTGCTCGCCGCCAGCCTGGCCCGCTCCGCGCGGTCGCCCGCCACGATCTCGGTCGCCCGTTCCTCGGAGAGGCCGGTCGTGATCTCGCCGGTGCCGCCGTCCACGCCGACGACCGTGCCGTCGGGCAGGTCCATGACGCCCGCGCAGGCCACCACCGCGGGCAGGCCGCGGCCACGCGCCAGGATCGCGGTGTGGCTGGTGGGCCCGCCCCGCTCAGTGACGAGCGCCAGCACGTCGGGGCCAAGCCCCGCGGTGTCGGCCGGGGAGAGGTCCTCGGCCACCAGCACGTACGGGTGGCCAGGGGCGGGCAGGCCGGGCATCGGCAGGCCGAGCGCGAACGCCACCGCCCGGTGCTTGAGATCGTCCAGGTCGGCGGCCCGCTCGGCCAGGTAACCGCCCAGCTCGGCCAGGGCGTCGCGGTGCTGGGCGAAGGCGGCGTCGAGAGCGTGCGCGGCGTCGGCGCCGTCGCGCGCCCGCCGCTCGGCCTCCTCCAGCAGCATGGGGTCGTCGGCCATCATGGCCAGCGCCTCGAGGATCTCCGCCGCCTCGCCCCCGCCCGCGATCCTCACTTCGCCGGTCGCCTCGCCGCGGTCCGTGGCCGCCGTTTCGCCGGTTGCCGCGGCGCCGTCCGGGGCCGCGGCCGGGCGTGCGGCAGACCGTGCGGCGGGCTGGGCGCCGGATCGGGCGGCGGCCGCGCGGCGGTTGAGGTCGGCGGCGACCGCCTCCAGGGCCTTGGCGACCGTGGCCGCCTCAGCGGCGCGGTCGGTGACCGGGCGGGGCTCGGGTAGCGCCGGCGGCCCCGCCATCCGGATCATCGGGCCCGCCGCCCGGCCCTGACTGACGCCGACGCCGGCGAGCCGCCCGGCGGCAACCGCTCGGTGGCCGTTGTCAGGAGTCGTGGCGTGCGGTGGTTCTGCGCCCGGGCCGCTGTCAGGAGTCGTGGCGTCCGGCGGTCCTGTGCCGGGGAGCAGTGGGTCAGGGCCGGACAGGTCACGCATCGAGAGCCTCTTCCGCGTCCAGGTCACGTGACAGCAGCGCCGCCAGGGAGTCCAGCGCCTCCTCCGCCCCGGGCCCCTCCGCTTCGAGCGTGACCTCCGAGCCGCGCACCGCGCCCAGCGACAGCACTCCCAGCATGCTCTTGGCCGGCACGGACTTCTCGCCCAGCCGGACCGTCACCGGCACCCCCAGCTTCGCCGCCGCCTGTACGAACAGCTTGGCGGGACGGGCGTGCAGGCCGCTGGCCGAGGCCACGGCCACCGTTCGTTGTGCCATGAGAAGCCTCCCAGGCTCCATGTTGGATCTTGAGTGCTCGTTCTTCCGTGCTCGTTCTTCCGTGCTCGTTCTTCGGGGCTCGGTTCTCAGTGCCCGATCGCCAGTGCCCGATCTCAGGGCTCGATGGTGACCTTGATGGCCGCGCCCCTGCGGACGAGATCGATCCCGTCGAGCACCTGCGGCAGCGGCAGCCGATGGGTGACGAGGTCGGACACCACCACGGCGCCGTCGGCGACCAGCCGCAGCGCCTCGGCGTTGTGCGCGGGGCTGGAGCCGTTCGCGCCGACGATGGTCAGCTCGCGGTAGTGCACCAGGTTGGAGTCGAGCGCGATGACGGGATCGTCCTTGGGCAGGCCGCCGAAGAAACTGATCCGGCCCTGCCTGGCCGCCATCCGCACGGCCTGCTCCTGCGCCGCGCCCGACGCCGCCGCCGTGATCACGACGTCGGCGCCCCTGCCGCCGGTCAGCTTGAGCACCTGCTCGGCCGGGTCGGCGTCGATGGCCGCGTCGGGGCGCACGAGCTCGGCCGCCATCGCCAGGCGTTCGGCGTTGACGTCCACGAGGAAGACCCGGGAGGCGCCGCGCGCCCGCGCCAGGCGCACGTGCAGGCAGCCGATCGGGCCCGCGCCCATCACCACCACGTCGTCACCCGCGCCGACGCGCGCCAGCGACTGGCCGTTCAGCACGCACGCCAGCGGCTCGGCCACCGACGCCTCGGCGAAGCCGACGCCGGACGGGATGGCGTTGACGCCGTCCACGGCCAGCACCTTGGCGGGGATGATCATGTACTCGGCGAATCCGCCGTCGTAGTGGTAGCCCATCGACTCCTGGTTCGGGCAGACCGTACGGCGGTCGCGTACGCACTCCTGGCACGTGCCGCAGGGGATGGCGGCGATCACCTGCACCCGCGCGCCGGTGCCGACGACCTCGCCGGCGATCTCGTGGCCCATGACGCGCGGCGGCCTGATGTGGTGGTGGCCGAACGTGAAGATCTTGGCGTCCGTCCCGCACGTCGAGCAGTTGCGTACCCGGATCTTCAGCTCCCCGGGCCCT
The DNA here is from genome assembly GCF_004349015.1 of Nonomuraea diastatica. NCBI lineage: Bacteria > Bacillati > Actinomycetota > Actinomycetes > Streptosporangiales > Streptosporangiaceae > Nonomuraea > Nonomuraea diastatica. Next base: position 1,973 of record NZ_SMKP01000248.1, on the reverse strand, counting down.
GCCTCGGGCTCGGGCGCGTCCTCGATCCTGATGTCGCCGGGGGCGTGGAATCGGGCGACCTTCATGGAGTGAGCTCCTTCATGACCTGGGAGACCTCCGTGGCCTCGCGCAGCGTCCTCGCGCGGTCGGGGTCGAGCAGGATCTCGGCCAGTTGCGACAGTAGTCGCACGTGCCCGTCGTCCTTGGCGGCGATGCCGACGCACAGGGTGACCTGCTCGCCGTCCCAGTCGACGCCGCCGGGGAAGCGGACCACGCAGATCGCGTCGCGCCGGACGTCCTCCTTGGAGGCGTTCGTCCCGTGCGGGATGGCCACTCCCTCGCCGACGTAGGTGGAGATCGACCGCTCGCGTTCGAGCATCGCCTCGATGTACGGCTCCGCGACCGCCCCCACGTCGGCCAGCGCCCGCCCGCACCGGCGGATGGCTGCCTCGCGGTCGGGGGCGCTCTCGTGCAGCAGCACGGCCCGCGGATCGAGCAGGTCGTCACGCATCGACGGTGCCGCCGTTCTTGATGGTGTTCACCAGCTTGGTCACCGCCGGGTCGCCGAGGAAGATCTGGAACGACACCAGAGGTTTCCCGGGGGCGGAGGCCTTGGCCCTGGCGGCGAGCCCCGAGTGGCACACGATGACGTCGGCGTCGTCGGGGATGGAGTTGACCGGGGTGTGCTCGACGGTGACGCCGCTGTCCTTGAGCTGCTTGCGCAACTGCGAGGCGAGCATCACGCTGCTGCCCATCCCGGCGTCGCAGGCGACGATGAGCTTCTTGATGTCCTTGCTGTCGATGCTGGGCATGGGTCAGGCCTCCTTGGTGGCGGGCTCGGTGCCCTCACTGGATTCTGTGGAACCGTCCTGCTCCGCCTTCTCTCCGCGGCCGAAGCCGAGAAGGACGGCGGCGACGGCGAACGACACGGCCGCTGCCACGAGGATGCCCAGGCTGGAGCTCAGCCAGCCGCCCCTCGGTGTGACCGCGAGATACGCGAAGATGCTGCCGGGCGACGGCGAGGCGACCAGGCCGGCGCCGGTGGCGATGAACGTGAACACGCCGGCCGCGCCGCCCGCGATGACGGCCAGGATGAGGCGCGGCTTCATGAGCACGTACGGGAAGTAGATCTCGTGGATGCCGCCGAAGAACTGGATGAGCATCGCGGCGGGCGTGCTGGGCCGCAGCTGGCGCGGGCCGAACAGCAGGAACGCCAGCAGCAGGCCGAGCCCCGGGCCGGGGTTCGACTCGAGCATGAACAGGATCGACTTGCCGGTCTGGGCGGCCTCGTTGATGCCGAGCGGGGTGAGCACGCCGTGGTTGATGGCGTTGTTGAGGAACAGCACCTTGGCCGGCTCGATCAGCACCGAGGCGATCGGCAGCAGGTTGTTGGTGACCAGCCAGCCCACGGCGTTGCCCGCGGCCGTGGTGGCGGTCTCCACGACCGGGCCGATGCCGAGCATGCCGATGACGGCCATCGCGCCGCCCACGATGCCGGCGGAGAAGTTGTCGACCAGCATCTCGAAGCCGGCCTTGGTCCGCTGCTCCGTGAACTTGTCTACATATTTCAGGATCAAGGCGGTGAGTGGGCCGATGATCATGGCGCCGAGGAACATCGGGGACTCGGTGCCCACCACGACGCCCATGACCGCCACCGCACCGACGACCGCGCCGCGCTGCCCGTGCACCATCCGGCCGCCGGTATAGGCGATGAGGACCGGCAGCAGGGTCCCGATGATCGGGCCGACCATCTTCGCGAGCGTCTCGTTGGGCAGCCAGCCTGTCGGGATGAACAGGGCGGTGATCAGGCCCCAGGCGATGAACGCTCCGATGTTCGGCATGATCATGCCGGCCAGATGGCCGCCGATGCGCTGGATGGTGGCCTTGACACCGGTTCCGGTGACCGGGGGTGTGTAACTTTCGGCCATGGGACTTGCTCCTTCGGGGGGATGAGCAGTGATCAGCCGCTTCGCTGGGTCAGGGCAGTGCGGGGG